>JAYEJE010000302.1:0-4257 GCA_034660415.1 Methanobacteriota archaeon
AAGAATAATATTAACATAGTTTCGGTATTCTATTAACTAATTTATACCCTAATAACCCCAAGTTCTTGTGTTAATCTTGTGGAATCTCGTGGTTTTTTTTATGTTGCTATACAAATACCGGGATGTTATTAAGTCTACAGCAGCCACAATCTTAGGATTATTGGTAATAGTAATACACCCATGCAATTGCTACGTCGTATGCCAAAATGGATAGGGACAAGACCTATGCATGTGGCTACGAGAAGCGTAAGCAATCCTAACTCGCGAGTAAAAAGGAAGACAAGCGCAAAAAGGAAGAAAATGATACCTATTAACATCTTTCTATATGGCAGTTTCGTGAATAACAAAGCGAATTGCTTCCCCATGTATTTTGTAATGAAGAACGAGAATGCGGCTGCGATTAACGCTGCTATTAGCAAGTATACCAATGATAACGGCGGTATTACCATTTCCCAGGCTTGAACTTGCAGTAGGCGGCTTATTGCTATCGTTGCTCCGCTCCGCGCGCGAAAAATTAGATATAGTGTCGCCAGACAGAAAATAACATTCGCCGTATTGACACCACTTAAAGTCGTGATCACCTGCTCGGGCTCCCTATTCCTTCTTACAAGCATTGCCATCACGGTTGCGTGTGCAGATGTGATACCAGGCAGGAAGCTAACAAAAGAGCCAAGAGTTGAGCCGGATATAATTGATTTCACTGTTTCTCCTTTCTCTATCTTGGGCTCCTCTATCATTTGCTCTGGTATTTCGGGCGTATGAAACAGCGAATATAAAATGGTTGAGAGTCCGAATAAGCCGGTTAGCGCAGGAAAAAGCAGTGACGACTGGAATAAGCATGTTGACGGCATATCCAGTATTACATAGCCGAACAATCCCGAGAGAATAAAGACAAAGGAAGAAAGTAGGATAGCTTCGTATGTCTCCATCTGCTCACTGAAGCTCTCGGTGAGAATAAGCAAGGCGGAAATCCCTATTAGGATGTAGAGCATATAGCTTTGAATAATATCGTAGAATTGCAATTCGATGAAGACGAAATAGAACGGGATAAGTGTAACAAAGGCGAAAATAACCGCACCAAAACTGCCTATGGCGGAAAGAACAGTCGATTCATATGCTCTTCCCTCCAGCAGTAAACGGTGCGCAGGCAGTAAACAGAGTGCGGTGTCACCTTCGGGCGCACCAACGAATGCTGCGGGAATAAAGCTCAAAAAGGTGTGCGCTACGGAAGCTGCGAGTATGATCACGACAACAAGGATGGTCGCAGAAATGCCAAAATCATCTAAGAACTGCAGCTTGGATAATAGCATAGGTGCGATGGCAAGTAGGATAAAGGCGACGTTATTTGGATGGAATCCGGGAACAAGTCCGGTTATCGTGCCTAGTAGTACTCCGAGCATTGAAAAGGCAATGAGCACTAGCAGCGACAAGAATGGGTCTATCATCTTCTTTTAATCTCTATAAGAGATGTTAGTTTATTACAGTGTGTGTGGTCCGGTGTTAGTACCCCGTGAGCCTAAAACCTAAAACCACTCATCTCTTCAAATACGTTATAATTATCGCTTCTTCGCTATTGTCAAGCCACCGATAATGAGGGGTGTATGTACAATAGGCTCCTGGGTGGAGGGTAGTTCCTTCGGCTATCCAGTCAACTACTGTTGTGCCGTGGGTGGACTCAAAAGTCCAGTTACCTATGTCTACGCTTCATTTGATGGGTTGTGAAAGGTGACCCATTCGTTGCCGTTATCGCTTCCCGCAGGATTTTGGTCGAAGGCGTCTATAATCACATCTGAGGTGGCGGATGCGGTGGTTGAGGTTGCTAATGCTATGCCTGTGAACAGAAGCGTCAAGGCGATTCCTAATAATAGCCCTTGGTTTTTGTTCATAACTTCTATTTTGATATGCCTTGCCTATAACTAAAATGTTTACGGATGAAAGCGAAGGAAGGAAAGCAGGGGTAGAAGGATGAATATAAAATGCAAACAAATACCCAAAACATATATATTGATACTTGCTTCTTCCAGGGTTATCTATGGGGAAAATCAGATGAAAAAGAGAATGCAAAAGCTATTTTTATCAAAGATAGAAGCAACTGTTAGGCGGAACCCCGAGATTAAAGTCAAGATACCCTTTATCGTAGTTGGGGAATTGATAAATAACATTATTCGAGAAAACGTTGGGCAAAAAGATAGGGATGAGATTACGCATAAGTTTTTTGAGCTGAGAGAGGCTCGGAATGCAGATATTATTCCACCGAATAAATGCTACTATAATAAAGCTAAATTATTGATTGACCGAGACCGTTATTTGGTTGAGCATGCTCCTACTGCTACTTTTATAGTCTCATGTGCTCTTTACGATCAGGATTCTTTAGGGGAATGGTTGACAAAACACTCCTGGGTCTTATGGGCATTTTCCTGCTCATCCCCGGGCTCCATCTTATGATCATCCTCGCCGCATATCTGAGCCCAAGCATTATGAAATATAAAAAATTAATATTGATAACATATTTTATTCACTTATGTCGCTGTTAAGCATAACCCAGTTGAAGGTGCACTTCCCTACACAAGACGGAGTGGTAAAAGCGGTAAATACTATTGACCTCGAGATAGCGAATAACGAGCGGTTAGGGCTAATAGGTGAAACGGGCTGTGGAAAAACCGTGTTGGGCATGTCCATTATACGCCTGCTCCCGCCATCCACAACGATAGAAGGAGAAATCAAGTATAAAGGTAATGACCTTCTAAAGCTAACTGAAAAGGGAATTAGGAAGATAAGGGGCAAGGAGATAGCAATGATACTTCAGAATCCAACAACCTCCTTGAATCCTGTTTTGAAAGTCGGCGACCAGATAGCAGAGGCAATTAAATTACATCAAGGCTTGGATAGACGAGCAGCAAAAGCGAAAGCAGTAGAAATGCTCGAAGCTGTGAAGATCCCTGATGCTACAAAACGAGCAAATGAGTATCCTCATCAATTCAGTGGCGGTATGAAAGAAAGAGCAATGATCGCAATGGGACTTGCATGCGACCCCGCGATGATTATCGCAGACGAACCAACAAAGGGATTAGACGTTACGGTAAAGAAGCAGATAGTGAAGCTTATGAAAGAAGTGACGACGCAAAAAACAATGCTATTCATAACGCATGATTTGGGAGTCGCCGCAGAGATATGTGACAATATCACGGTGATGTATGCAGGCGAACTCATGGAATATGCGAATACCGAAACGATATTCAAAAGCCCGCTACATCCTTATACGCAGGGATTTCTCAATTCATTGCCTAGTATGGGCTTAAAGGCGATAAAAGGGATGAGCCCTTCCTTGATTGATCTCCCTTCGGGTTGCCGGTTCTATCCAAGATGTGACTGTGCGAATGCAAAATGCAGGACAGAGCATCCGAAACTGATAGAGGTAGAAAAGAGCCACTATGTGAGGTGTTTTCAGTATGCTTGAAATAGCGAATCTGCGTAAATATTTCTCCAGTGGGCTGCTATGGAAGCAAAGCGTGAAGGCTGTGGACGGCGTATCTTTCCACATCGAACGAGGTGAGACATTAGGTCTTGTTGGTGAGAGTGGTTGTGGTAAGACGACAGTTGGTAGGTTGCTATTACGATTGATCGAACCAACGGAGGGTAAAATCATTTTCGATGATATTGATGTGCTACAACTAAAGAAGAAAGAACTGAGAAAGCTAAGACCGCGCATGCAAATGATTTTTCAGGACCCTGATGCATCTCTCAATCCACGGATGAAGATTGGGGATAGTATCGCAGAGCCTTTGAAGTTGCAAGGTCATTTAAATAGCGACGGAATTAAAGTTAAAGTTCTGGATTTGATAGAGACCGTGGGGTTGAATCCGGAACATAGAAATCGTTACCCTTACCAGCTCAGTGGAGGACAGAATCAAAGGGTAGTGCTCGCAAGGGTTCTCGCACTCAATCCCGACTTTATCGTTGCTGATGAGCCTACCTCTTCTTTAGATGTCTCTATCCAGGCGCAGATACTGAATTTGATGAAGGATTTGAAGAGGGAGATGCACTTGACCATTTTATTTATCTCGCATGATTTAGAAGTTGTGCGGCACATGAGCGATAGGATAGCGGTGATGTATCGCGGGAAGATTGTTGAAATCGGTAGTGCAAACGACATATTTGAGGCTGCAAGGCATCCTTATACAAAAACTCTGCTCTCGCCATCATCAGAAGATTAAAAAAGAGCCCGATATGGTTGAACTCGAAACCGGGCACTGGATT
>JAYEJE010000303.1:0-4240 GCA_034660415.1 Methanobacteriota archaeon
TTACCCTTAACTCAACTTCAGCTAAGTATCCTGAGCCACTCACACTTCCCCCTTCTTCCAGATTTGCAATCACCCGTACTGTGTCCTTAGCAGGGTTTAGAACCCACATGGCAATCGGAATATCCTCCCCGTTTATTTTCCCGTCATTTACATCGCTCACCATTACAACGCTTGAATCGAATGACAGGTCAAACTGCGCTGAGTTGAGGTCGGTTACACTATCCACGTCTATGGTAGCGGCAAAAGTTCCTCTTTCATCTACATATTCCGGTGCATTAACAGTAACCGTAACTTCCGCTTCTTGTGCCATTACGGGTGCGGCTAAGAGTGACGTAAACGCTATTGAGACAAGCAAAACGGCTATGCCGCTCCATGCTATTGACAACTTGCTACTTTTTCCTTTTCCCTCCATCTCCTCTCCTATTTACCTTTTACCTTCATTCTTTTGCCATTTACCCTAGCCTAGTTTAATCGCCGGAATCTACTCTTTAACTGTTACTTCATCGCCAATCCACTTCGCAGCTATCTCCTTCGCTTCGCTATCAACAAGTTTCCCATTGGAAAACTTTAACTCGCTTTTTTCTCCCGCTTCTCCCGTCACCTCGAACTCAACTTCAGCTAAATACCCTGAGCCACTTACACCCTCTCCTATTGGCATCATAATAATCACTCTTGCGGTGTCTTTATCAGGATTTAAACGCCAGTCAAAAATCGTCACATTCGCGCCATTTATTTTTCCATCCTTTACGTCGGTAACGTTCACCACGCTAGAATTGAAGGAAAGGTCGAATTGCGCTGCATTGAAGTAGGTTACATGTTCTACCCATATAGTGGCGACAAAAGTTCCCCCTTTCTCTACATGCTCAGGTGCATTAACCGTAACTAGGACTCTTTCAATTGGCTCTGAGACGGTAACCGTTCTAGTAGCTACAACCACATCCTCGATTGTTATTTCAATGGTGTAGTCACCTAGTGCATCTGATGTCGTCATAGTCCAGATCACTGGCTTAGGATCTTTTTCAGTTCCAGACCAACTCGTGACTACCAGCCCACTGCTATTTTTGATGCTGATCACATAACTTGCTGGTTCCGAGAAACAGAGATCGAAAGTGACGTTATCGCCCTGTTCTACCGATGTTGGAGGTTCAATCTCCCATGCGAGAGTTGGACCTGTTGCCACGATCAATTCTGCACTGGCATCGTTGTATCCAGGTGCGCTCGCATCCACATCAATCGAGCCAGGATAATTTGAGGTCACGGTAAAAGAGCACTCACCATTGATTGTCGTGTTGCTTTCCCCAGGCCACCAGGGGAGCTTACTGATTTTCACGATTGCACCGCTGATCGGTGCACCCGTATTCCCGTCGCTAACGTTTATCGTGACGAGAGTCGGCACAGAGACCGGAATAGAGCCAGGCGTTACGGTCATTGTCATGTTCGGCAGTTCTGTTGCCACGATCAATTCTGTACTGGCATTTTTGTACCCAGGTGCGTTCGCATCCACATCAATCGAGCCAGGAAAATTTGAGGTCACGGTAAAAGAGCACTCGCCATTGATTGTCGTGTTGCTTTCCCCAGGCCACCAGGGGAGCTTACTGATTTTCACGATTGCACCGTTGATCGGCGCACCAGTATTCCCGTCGCTAACGTTTATCGTGACGAGAGCCGGCACAGAGACCGGAATAGAGCCAGGCGTTACGGTCATCGTCATGTTCGGCAGTTCTGCCGCGCCCACCGTTACTTCTGCGTCATACCAATCTGCTTCTATTTCCTTCACTCCACGGGTATCACTAAGTAACCCTTTGGAAATATCCAACTTGCTTTTATCGCAGCTTTTTCCATTTACTTGAAACTCTATTTCAGCTAAGTTTCCTGAGCCACTTGCACCTTCCGCACCCGGCAACTTAACAAGCACTTTCACCGTGTCTGCGTCAATGAAATCCCAGTCAAAAAGTGGCACCGCTTTTCCATCTATTTTACCACCTTTTACACAGGTTACGTTCACTACGCTCGAATTGAAGGAAAGGTCGAACTCCCCTGAATTGAAATCCGTAACGCTATCCACATCTATGCTCGCATTAAAAGTTCCCTCTACGTACTCTGGTGCATTTACAGTGACATTTACACTGCCTCCTACTCCCTGAGCTGCCAATCCAGGAATTAGCGAAAAGCTAATTACCACTACTGCGAAGCAAATGACTGCGCATCTTGCTAAAACACTTTTTCCAATGTTATCTTTTCTTATTTTGCCCATATTTATATCCTTTTCACCCCCTTTTTTGTTACATCTATGCAACAAATGAGAATAAGATTAGAGGAGGTATATAATCTTTTCGATTTTCTCTTACTTGAAGCTGCCTTAAAGCCAAAAAGTAGTATACATTAATACATAATATGTGTAAGGGATATATGCCGGGGCATTTCTGTGATTTTAGTTTGAATATAGTTTAATCATTTCATTCTGTGGGTAGTCTCAAAACGCTCAAGCCGAGAGGCATTATCTTCACCCTGCTTTTTCCATCTACATAATTAATCAAATCGAAGTCGGAAAAGAAGCAAAGAATATAATATCAACGAGCTTTTCTTCTTCTCGCCGCATATACAAGAGCGCCTGCTATAACTATGGCCGCAAGCACACCGAGCCAGGGGATTGATGGCGTCTTTTCCGCCTCTGCTTTTCCTGGCATGATGCCCAGCTCGACCAACGGATTGACGCCAGCGCTCTTAAGCTTTTCGATTTCCGCGGGACTATCAACGCTAAACCGTTTTATTGTAGAAACGAAAGTTTCCGGGCTGTCCAAGTAATCCATCATCCACATATCCTGTTTCAGTCTCACCCACCACCATTTATAGGTTCCAAAGTCTCTCAAATCAGTTGCGTTTGTGCCACTTCCTTCAAATAGCTTATCCCAGTCAAAAGCCAAAACTATCCCTTCTCGCTTGCCTGTTTTCTGATCCTCCTTAATAACTATGTTAGCAACGTATTTCGCCTCTTTCGGCAGCATCTGCATTTGCTCCCGCGTTAGCCACTTTACAAACATCCGCTTATGTCCCACGTTTGTTTCAAAAATCGTTATTAGGACATCGTCCTTGCACCAGGACGGAATTGCTATGATCGTGTATTCTCTCCGGGGATCCGAAGATGGGAGTTCCTCTTTCAAGTATTCCACTATCAGATAGCCGCTTGTCAGTCCTGGACAGATATGGTCATGAAGCTCAGCGCATTTAAGGAAATCATTTGGCAAGCCTTTTGCCCAGACATTACACAACGTAATTATACTGAATTCGTTTCCACCGAATACCTTTGCAACCATCTGCTCTTGCCACGGCTCGGGATCGCTGAGCAGCTTATCCGCATCTATATTCGCTTTCGCAATGTGAATGAAGATTTCATCGTCCTCAAGGTTCATAAAATCACTTAAAGCCGCTTCTCCTTCTATCTCCTCTCTATCCAGATAAGTCTTTAGAACTTCGCTATTCGCTTCAAGATAGATACAGTCTTTGCTTACATTGTCGAAGAAGGCAAACCAAAGCGGGGCATTATAGGGTTTGTGCACATTTATCAAGTTCCCCTTGCCTCGAGAAGCGCCACTTGTCTGCATCAGACCATCAAGCGCTTTTTCCGTTGTATAACCCCCTATTTCGGGTACATATCCCGCGTCTGTCAGTACCAGAATGTTCGTGTCACCTTTGCCAACTGACAATTCCTTCATTGCTCTATCTGCAGCTTTGAACCCTACTAAATCCAGCACTGACAGGTCATCTGCACCAACAAACTCAACCAACGGTTCTAATCCAGGGTAATCGCTGACGATAGTCGCTGAGCCCGTTACAGCGCTACAAAGGAATAATACTAATACTACTACAACAGTTCTTCTTTTCATCATCATTAACCTTTTTTATTTGTATTTTAGATATATTTATTACTTTCGGTTTTTATTTGCTTTTTGTTCGTGTCTTATTTGTGATTTTATATGTGCTCGATGCAATTTGAATGCGTAACCACCGCCTCGTGAAGGATATAAACACAATAAAGGTCATGCATTAACTCAGTTTCTTAAATATGAAGTTGCCGCTTTTAGCCAAAATCAAGATAGAGCTCGATCCTTTTTGCGGCTGGATCGAAATCTACACTTTCAAGCACCCATGGATCTTCTATGTTCAATACTAACTTTCCGGAATAGGTCTTCGTACATTTTACTCATCTCCTCTTATGATAATTTAGTTGGGGAAAATGAGA
>JAYEJE010000304.1:0-4235 GCA_034660415.1 Methanobacteriota archaeon
CCATTATTTATATACAAAAATAAAGAATAAAAAAGGTGCCGGAAATATTAACATGATTAAGAAATTCAGGATAACCGAGGAAGTGGATACTATAAAGATGGAAAATATCGTTAATGAGATGCGAGATTTGCTTGAAAAATTGGTTTCCGGTGAAATACCGAATGAGGATACTTATACACGCTCCGATTTAAAAGATTTCTGCATGTCTCTTATCAAAGGACAAAGAAATGATATGGTAATTATGAAATCAGGGTCATGGTGTGTGGCACCGTCTGCAACTAATATGCCGAGTGATGCTCGTGTATATCTTGCTTTCTTTCCCACATACATTGCAATATCAATTCTTACGCGAGTATTGAGCGATTATCCTGAAATCCCGGAACAGATACCAAACTATGCAGACGTCTTACGAAAGGGTTTTACATTTGCAACTTATCGCAGGTTGCGGGGGCACGGGATAGGAGCAGAATCCGAGATGATTGAAGCTTTAGAAATACTATCATCGGGAAATGCTATCAAATATCTCGCATCCAATCCCAACTTCTGCCCAGAACTGCTATGGATATTAAGAGATATAAAAGAAGAATTGGTAGATGCTCTGCAGAGAGGTGTAACTAAAGGGTCATGGGGAGAGGATTATGTAAAAGCGCTTACATTTGTGGAGGATTGCTAAAATGGTGCAACATCAGGACCCTATTGATTGGTCAAAAGTTAAAGAAGCGCACGTAAAAGACGCGTGTTCTCGTTATGATAGCGGTGACAGACGACCAAAAGTAGCTGCAAAAAATACCTTTTTGCTCTTAGGTGATAAGCGCTATCCCGCTAAGTTCATTCGAGGATTGGCATACGAAATTGCAACGGGGCACAAATTGGGTTCTGATGACTATTCAGGCGGTGCAGAGACAGTGCGTTTTTTCACTGCTTTAGGTTTTTCGGTTGAATACAACAGGGAAGTCCGTGTTAAGAAAAAAATCCATGAATCAGATCGGAATTCCACAGTCATAATCACTAATACGAATACCAAAGGTGAGCATACCCCATCTAGAACGAAGAAGAGTATTATTCTACAGAAACGTTTAGAGCAACGATTTGGGTGTGTTATGACAGAAGCCAAATTTGATTGGTTGGTGGTTCCTGACTATAGCTCGATGGATGATATTTTTAGAGATATATATGACAATCTCAAAGCAATGCGTAATTATAGCGGGTTTTCAAATCCCGGCTACAAACTCGCTTGTGATTTTTTTATACCCTCAAAAAATTTGATCATCGAGTACGATGAGAGGCAACACTTCACGGAACAGAGGGCTGAATCACTTGCACACTATCCATCTAATCTGAATCTTAGCTTTGATAAAGATAAATGGCGCGAAGCATGCGCGAATATCAAAGCTACCGACAATGATCCACTATACCGCGATGAGCAAAGGGCATTCTATGACAGTGTCCGGGATATACTTGCGGCACGCAACGGAATTCCATTGATAAGGATAAAACATGGTGATTATGACTGGAAATCGGCATCGGGAACGGATGTAATAGACGAGCTTATAAAGCATCTTAACCTTGACACACACGCCTCCGATCTTGAAACCGCTATTGAAGAGCTGGCCTGGGATTTCTCCTGCGTTCAGAAAGCATATCATGACTGGGCAAAGCAGTTCAAAAACCATGAAGACGTTATTAGATGGCTAAAAGAAAAGGGGATAGATGGCAGCAGATGCCAAAAACAGCATTCTTTTACACTCCATTCCAGCAATTGGAACCCTATAACGCTTTCTATTCTATACGCCTTAATTCCAGATTGCATGGCTCAGATGAAAGATAGATTTGATAAAATAGTTCAGTATACCTCAGAACCAAAAAACCATCTGAGTTGGTACTTGCTCTACTTCATCCATCCAGTTAGACACGAGCTATATTACTTTGGCATACACTATCCCGATGGATATTCTGCTCGTTTAGCGAGTCTTATCCGCGTGCACCGGCTAGGCTTGAAAGGTGCTAAGACCTACCTCAGTAAAGAAGGCAGAACAACTGCTGATTCTTACATTAGGGCTTGTGGTACAACCGCGTTCAAGCACCTCCATCTCCATCCAACGACAAGTGCATTGGAAAAACCAAATCACAATGATCTCAATGATAGTATCCTCCATCTTGAAATAGGGGGAGCTAATCTATCGTGTAATGAACAGGAAATTGCAATATCTCTCAGCGCAAAGGCAACAATGAACTTTGAAAGATGGATAGGATATGCACCTTGTGCGATAAACGAAGGTCCTATATTCACATTGAAGAGAAATAAGAAGCATTCGGACTGTTTCAACGATATACTTGACATCCTCAAAGATCCGAACCAAAAGGCTATAAGAACAAAATTGGAAGAATATTACACTATCAAAGTGATAAGGGACAAATAAGTAGGTGTAGCCACATCTTTAAGCGTATGTGCGATTTGCTTCAATTTAATTTAATTTGTGATCTATGAGGGAACCATCATGCGAAACATCACAAAGCGCATCTTCTTAACTGCACTGACCTGTCCCACCTTAGGCTGGTTAATGCGGCAAAAAGGAGAAGAAAAGCCCAAGACGATAACCGCTGCCGGAAAATACCAAATAGAGCAAGGATTAGAAATCGGAATACGTGCACGAGCACTGTATCCTGATGGTATCTTAATCGCCGCCCGCGATTTAGACTCCGCCGTGGCTGAGACAAAGAATGTGATGCGTAACCAAAAAGAGTCAACACTTTTCGAGGCGGCCTTCCGTATTGATAATTTCACCACAAGGGCCGACATATTAAAGCGAAAAAACGATGGGCGTTGGCACATGATAGAAGTCAAATCCAGTGTAAACGCCAAACAAAAATTCATTGACGACATGGCATATACAGCTATGATTATTGAACGTGCTGGTTTCAACATATCTACGGTCTCTTTATTTTTGGTTTCTAAGGAGTTTCGACTGGGGATGCCATCCGAAAAACTGTTTGTGGAGATAGATCACACGGACACGGTAAAAGCTCGAATAGACGAATTCAAACCGGTTTGTGCAGAACTAGACGAATTAACAGGAAGGTTAGAAAAACCGGAGCCTGAACTACGATTTGAATGCCGCAGTTGTGAACTGTTCAAAGACTGCACAGGGCAAGGGATTGAAAATCATATATTCGACCTGCCGCGGTTGAATCAAGCAAGATTTGAGGCATTAACTGGATCGGGCATCGTTTGTATCGAAGACATCCCGCCCGGATTACCGTTGACTGGAAATCAGGTTAGAGCAAAAGATTGCGTGCAATTAGAGAAACCGCAGATCGAAGCTAGACTTAAAACAGAGTTAGAAGCAGTTTCATGGCCTGCCTATTACCTTGACTTCGAGACGGTTATGACGGCAATACCGTTATATCCCGATATTGCACCCTATACTCAGCTACCCACGCAATATTCCATACATAAGTGCTCTGAGCCAGGTCTTGTTGTCAACCATTCCGAATATCTGACTGATCCGGGCAGAGATTGCAGGCGAGATCTTGCCGGGCATTTGATCGCAGATCTCAACGGCAATGGTAGTATTATCGTTTATACCTCTTTTGAAAAGACCGTCATAAACAGCCTTGCAAGATTATATCCAGACCTGTCGGCAGATTTGAATCTCTTGATAGGCCGTTTGGTAGATCTCGAAGCAATCATCAGAAAGAATTATTACCATCCTGATTTTCATGGTAGCACATCAATAAAGCGGACACTACCGGTCCTGGTGCCTGAGATGTCGTATGAGGGCCTGGAAATCGGAGATGGCTATACAGCTATGTCTGTTTTTGCTTTATTGGCACTTGGTAAATATGGTGCGGACGAAGCAGAAACGCTAAAAAGGAACCTTTTGGACTATTGCAAGCAAGATACATTTGCTATGATTGAGTTGCACAAACGGTTGCTTGAATATGTAAAATAAGGTTAGATTAACTGCAGAGTTCACACCGTATTTCAGTACGCTATCTGCGAACTCATCTGTTTCCCATGTTACATTCGCTGAGTTGTTTGCCAAGCATATTACGGATATATCGGTAATTACCGGCGGTATCGTATCAGCCATGAACTCTTTTGGATAGATCAGCTCTTCGCAATGGTTGGTGTTTGCAGATACAAATATCAATTTTCTGTTGTGTTAATTAGCTTTGGGGGATATTCTGAGGTGACATTCCAAAAGGTATCGGCATCTTCGATTAATCTCTGT
>JAYEJE010000305.1:0-4234 GCA_034660415.1 Methanobacteriota archaeon
CGCATACTTCTGGATTGTATCCTGATAGAATTCGTCTGACTCGCCCTCCAAAATCCGCTCTCTTATACGCGACCAATTTAACCTATAATCCTTAATATCAATACCCCATTCGGGATATAAATATGTGTCTCGTTCGCTTTGAAGTCCGTTTTCAGCCGTAATTAATGTTTCAAGGTCGTTTAAATAATCCTGCACTTTGTTTGCATCAAGAGCATCTATTCGTGACTCGACATCCTTGGGTTTGATTCCTTTCTCTTTGTACAATGCTCTTAGCAGTTCTCTTATTGTATCTTCAGATGGCACGCCGCCAAAGTCATTTGCTTTTTTAGCACCGCCCGGTGGGCTTTTGTCTGCTTCGCTATTTAGTTTCTCGCTAATTTTTCGCGCTGTTCTACTGAAATTGCCTATGTTTTGATTCACTTGCGATTGATCTAAAGGAGCAGAAAAAGGATCCATTTTGTGATAGAGTCCTTGAAAATGGTCATCTATCAAGAAATATAATTCCGCCGCCACCCTTGCAGTTTCGTGTATATCCGCATGTGACGAAGATAAGGGTTGGCATATTAATAAAGCTTGCTCAAGTGTTTGTAATAAATTTCCCGGGACTTGCTCTTTTGTCGTTCCGGCACTTAACCGTTGTGCTATAAGCTCTACCGCTCTCTGTTTATCATTCGCTAATTCGTCAAGAGAAGGTCTTTTAGATACCGTATGAACGTTCATTCCCGATATTTGTACGCCAAGAACGGGATATTCAGTCTTTAGCCGTGAATTGATTCTGTAATCTTCAAGTAATGTTATAAGGTCCTTTGCTAATGCAGGTTCGGGAAAGAGTGCATAAAAAATTTCTAGGTCGCTTTGCATTTCCAACCTTTTTATCTCCATCTATCCCAAACAGCATTAATAATTAGTAATGTGCTTATGAATAAAAATAAATCTGGTTGATTATCAAAAGTTTTATTCTCGTTCCTTTGATGAGGCAAAAAGATTTACAGAACGCATTCATTTTTTCGTAGAAGATTTACCACCCTCTATTGTGCCACTTCTATACTTTTCCTCTATCCTACTCGCGACATCCTGAACCCGCATCAGCTCGAAATCAAAACTACCGTATTCCAGATGCGCTTCTTCATGTGTCGCCATAACTTTGTACAAAATGAAATTTCTATCCTCATCCTCGAACTCTTTTATTCTTACCGGCAGAAAGATCCGCTCGCCGTCTGTCGTAGCTGCCCCCTGTGCCTCCACAATCTCGATTCGGTAGCCCAACAGAGCATTCAGATAATGTAACAATATGGGTTTCACTCTCTTCAGCTCAAGACCTTCTGAGATAGCCTCAAAAAAGTCAGCATATTCGGACGATTCACCACGCACGAAAGAAGTTGCTTTCTCTTCGCCTTTCACCCTTGCTATTTCTGATGCCTTATATGCTACCTTCTCTAAACCGTCATAACTCGCTCTTCCTATGAGGTCGGGACTCTGCTCAAGCAAACTAACTGCGGCCCGCACGCTATGCTGGGCTATCTGACTACAAAGCCCATAAACATTCAGCACTAACTCTTTATCGCCATACTGTAGCAATCGCTCAATGATGTCGGGACTCATCCCAAGCAACCTGACCGCAGTTCGCCAATTATAATCCCGGGCTACCTGACTGCAAAGACCGTAAACGTTCGTAACTAATTCCGTATCGCCATACCGGTGTAATCTCGCAATGAGTTCCGGACTACCATCAAACACCCGAGCCGCGATGAAACTATCATCCCTGTTGACCAGACAACAAAGTTCTGCCAGGTTACCTAAACAATCGGGACTGACCTTTTCTATGAGTTCTGGACTCATCTCAAGCAACCGGGCAGCCACAAAGCTATCCTCTTGCGCTATCTGACTGCAAAGTCCGACTACCTGCTCTAAAACGACAATACCTACTTTATCTATTAGTTCCGGACTCTGCCCAAGCAACCTGACCGCAGTTCTACTACTATACCCCGCGACTTGACTACACAGTTCTGCCACCTTCTCTAAAAGGTCAATACCTACTTTATCTATGAGTCCCGGGGTCATATCAAGCAGGGCAGCAATAAATCTGCGATCAGTTGCGACCTGAGTACAAAGACCCGCTACCTTCTCTAAACCGTCATAGCCTACTCGATCTATTAGTTCCGGACTCAGACCCATCAACCTGGTAGCGACAAAACTGTCTCCCTGTGCTACCCTGCCACAAAGCTCGGCTATCTTCTCTAAACCGTCATAGCCTACCCGATCTATTAGTTCTGGACTTACCGCAAGCAATCTAACCGCAGGGCCTTCACTATAGCCGGCGACCTGACTGCAAAGCGCATAAACGTTCAGGACTAAAACTTTATCGCCGTACCTTAGCAATCGGTCAATGAGCTCCGGGCTCTCTTCAAGTAGAGTAACTGCTGTCCGTCCACTATGATCCCCAGCGATCTGGTTACAAAGACCTACGATCTTCTCTAAGGCTTCATAACCCACGCTATCGAGTAGAGGATACAACTCGCTAACTAAATTGTCCTGCACTTTGCCTTCGTAATACACGTTAAGCAATTTCTTTAATTTTCTCGTTCCATGAAGCTTCTTGATAGAATTCCTTACCATTTTCACTCCATTACAGGTCTACTTACAAATTTATTGTTTTTAATCACAAATCTCCAGGGATAACTTTTTGCTTCACCTGCATAACCTATATTTATACGAGGTGTAGAAACTATTTCAAAATCGGCTTTGGGGTTAGGAGATGCAATAAATAGTTTTTCCCCACACAAATCAACCCCATATAATGATTTGTCTATTCCCATAGCGATGCACAATTTCGCCGGACCATTCGTTAAATTAGTCATGTTTTTCATAGTTATTTCTGGGAATCCTCTTCTCTTTGCCATCAATTCTACACCTTCAATTGGTTCAACAGCCCTTATCAAGACCACCTCTGGCATCCCTTTCTTTTGAGTTACAACGTTAAAACAGAAATAATTGCCATATATTTGATAAATATACGCATAACCGCCCGGTCCAAATTGTATCTCTGTTCTTTTGCTCCTCAGCCCTTTGTATGCATGAGAACCCTGATCAGAAGGACCAATATATGCCTCTGTCTCCACAATTTTTCCTATTACTGTACCTTCGGTAGAGTTATGAGCCAGATATTTACCTAATAATGCCTTAGCCACGGTTAATGTATCTCTTTCGTAAAAATCCCTTTTGAGTTTTGTCATATTAGCACTCAATTGATTATCCCAAATCCAATAATAAAACCAATAATTATCGTTAGAATCATTATGATTATTGATACAATGACGAGCATTGCTGGAAGATATTTTGAGACAAAGCTTTCTTTGAGACCGCTTACATCTTCTCTTACTTTCTCTTTTACGTTATCCATTTCGTCTCTTAACTCCTTTAATCCTCCCTTATAAACGATGTTTGCCCTTAAATCTTCTAAAGACATCGCTTCAAAATATTTATCTTCTTCTTTATCGCTGCCATATCCCGCCGATTCATCAACAAGTTTAAGGAAAACTATGGTTGCCAAATGATCACCCCTTCTTATCGGTGATATTTTTTGATTGCTAAGGTTATGTAAAAGAACATACAATTTACCCTTAAATCCGGGATCAATAGGGGGCTGAGGATACATTAAAACGCCTTCAAGAACCTTTGTTTGTCTTGGAAAGATAAACGCACACATATCCGCGGGTATATTCAGTGTTTCATCAGTCAGAATGTAACACAGCTCGTTAGGTGGAATTTCTATAACGCCGTTCTTACCAATCTTCCTAACTTTCTCTTCGGAAGTAATCCGGTACTCTTCTCCAACAGATAAATCATAACTTGCGTATTTTATCTTATTTATGTTATATGGCTTTAGTAACTGGTACTCCCTACAATATCGCTCTATTTCTTTGTCATTTAATACACTCATAGAATAGCACCTCCTTTTTCATTGAAACATCTTCAGCAGCAATTATACCGGCAGCGGCAGACTGAACAATTCCCTGAGTCAAACCACCACCATCCCCTATTGCATAAAGATCTGGAAGATTATCAACTTCCATATGCTCGTTTACCTCAATTTTTTTCATCCACCATTCGATTGCAGGGGCATAAATTAAATTATCGGGATTCAAGACACCTGGAACACAAGGGGATAGATGTTCTAAGAATAATAATAAAATATCTTTAAAACCAGGTAAAATTTCCTCAGAAATATGTCCTA
>JAYEJE010000306.1:0-4228 GCA_034660415.1 Methanobacteriota archaeon
GCTTTTTATCTTAGTTTAGTTTAGTTTAGTTTACATAAAACATTTGTTCATATTGTAGCAATGCACACAAAAAAGAGAGAAATATCTGAGGATATATTCCGGGCGTATGACATACGGGGGATCTACAATGATGACCTGTATCCCGAGACGATGTTAAAGATAGGGCTTGGTTTGGGCACGTATGCGAAAGAGCGTAGCGAGACGAGCGTGGTTGTGGGCAACGACATACGAACTACTTCGCCTTTACTCGCGAATGCGCTCATCTCTGGTCTGCTTTCTTCGGGCGTTGACGTGACTAACGTGGGAACCACCTCATTTGGTGTCTCTGCTTTCTCCGGCTGGCTGCTAAAGAAGGATATAATCGCGTACGTAACAGCATCTCATTTACCACCCGAATGGAACGGCGTGAAGTTTTACTCCGGTGCGGGAATAGGCTTCTCTGCCGCGGAAAACGGAAAGATACGGGATATTGTGCTGTACGAAAAGGAAGTAATGGTTTCTTGGCCTGACGCGGGCAACTATCATGATGTGGACTTGAGAGACGAGTATATAGAGTGGTTAGCGGAGCGATTCAAGTTTGAAGTAGACGATCGGAGAATCGTGCTGGACTGTGGAAACGGGAGTATGGGGTTGGTGGCACTGGACGTGATGAAACGAGTAAAACTAAAAACAGATGCGCTGTTTCCGAATCCAGACCCTTCTTTTCCTAACCGGCCTTCTGAACCGACCGAGTTAGGAGCTTTAAAAGCGGCGGTGCTACGTAATGGGGCGGATTTCGGCGCGGCATTCGATGGCGATGGCGATAGAGTAGTGATTGTAGATGATCTGGGGCGGATGCTAAGTGCAGACCAGTGTGGCACTATCATAGCTAAGGACCTGTTAGTGGACCACCGAGGACCTGTTTTAGCAAATGTCGAGTGCTCCATGCTGATAGAGCGTGTGTTAGAGCCGTTAGGCGCTAAAATAGTGCGGATACCGGTTGGTCATACGTTCTTGACGCTGGAGGCGAAACGAAGAAATGCAGTGCTCGGGATAGAATCCAGCGGGCATTTCGTTATACCCTCCTTCTTCCTGTTTGACGATGCGATGATAATACCATTGAAATTAGCGGAGATTTTGGTTAAAACGGGAATGAAGGTGTCTGAGCTTGTGGACGAGCTGCCGCAATTTCCAAAGGCGCGCGAGAATCTAGAATGTGATGACAAGTTAAAGTTTGAGGTGATTCGTATTCTCGCGGACCGTTTAGCAGATGAATATGGCGCGGATAGGGTAAATACAATGGATGGACTAAGAATCGACCTGAATGAGGAGGGGTGGGTGCTTATAAGAGCGTCTAATACTTCGCCTCTGATACGGGTGACTGTGGAAGGCGCTACGGATGCGATAATGGGAAAATTGATGAGGAAGTTCGTTGGGATCGTAGAAGAAGCAATAAAAAGTTTCAAGAAAAAATAATAAACGGACGCAGATGAACGCAGATAATCAGGATTTTTAATATAAGGTTTAGTTGACGGTCTTATATCGAGTTTATAAATTTGATACTTTGAGGGAATAGTTTTCTGCGTAAATCCGTGTAAATCTGCGTCCCAAATTAAATTTATATGTAGAACGTATACGGTATATACAATGAAAAGAATATTCCACATCGCGGACACGCACATAGGCTATTCAGCATACAGGAAGATGGACGAAGCGACCGGACTGAACCAGAGAGAAGTGGACACCTGTAATGCGTTCAAGCAATTTGTAGATTATACGCTGACGGATAGACCTGATGCGGTATTACACGCCGGCGACCTGTTCGATTCCGTACGACCAACGAATAGGGCTATCTCGTTCGTTCTTAGCCAGATACTAAGATTAAGCGATGCTAGAATACCATTTGTAGTGATTTCGGGCAATCACGAAACGCCTCGTTTGAAGGAGACAGGCAGTGTATTCAGCTTGTTTGAGCATATCCCCCGTGTGCATGTGATCTATGAAAACGGATACGAGCTCGTTGAAATTGATGACCTGAATATACATGCAGTTCCTCATTGCGATGATATTGAGCGTGAGAAGAAGAAAGTGAGGGCGCGTGACGGGTTTAATATTGCACTGCTCCATGCAAGCGTTCTTGGTACTGGGCTACCGGCATTCATGATGGGCGAATTCAACGAGCAGACTATAACTATTGACGACCTAACGAATTTCGATTATGTCGCACTGGGGCATTATCACAAGTGCACGCGAGTAAGGGCAGATGCATATTACGCGGGCTCAACGGAACGATTCAGCTTCAGCGAGGTGGATGGCGCTAAAGGCTTCCTGGAAGTCCGGTTGGGCGGAGATGGTGAAAACGAGGTCATATTTCATGCGCTAAGAACAAGAGCGATGCTGGATTTGGGGCCCATTCGGTGCAGTAGTCTAGATGAGCACGAGATAAAAAATGCTATAAGGCACCGTATCTTGGAATGCAATCCCCAGGACAAAGTTGTGCGGCTAAAGGTGCAGGATATGCCGCTACATGTATATCACTCGCTGGATTTTGATGAGCTGAAGCGGTTGACGAGATCCGCAGTGCATTTTGAGTTGAAATATGAATTTCAGACAGAAACTGAGTTACTCTCTGTCGAGCGTCCCGCTTTTCAGTCGTTGCATGCGGTGTTCGATCACTTTGTTGGTAAGTATACGATAGGCGCGGATATAAATAAAGAGAAACTGAGGGCGATGGGATCGAAGTATATGCAGGAATGGGCTGGTGATGAGGATTAAAAAAAACCACGAGATTTCACACGATTAACACAAGAAAATCTTGTGATGCAGGATACAAGATGCATGTATTTGCTCAATATCCTGTGGGCAGAAGTCAGAAATGCTAGATATTGCAGATAACTTTTTAATGATGGAAGTTAAATGATAAAGCAAAGAAGGAAGTCCCGTGGTGTAGCGGTCAAGCATACCGGCCTTTGGAGCCTGTGACAGGGGTTCGAATCCTCTCGGGACTATCTCCTGTCATTTAACTTCGGAGTTCTATCACGTCCGAAATAGGGCTGTTAAGTAATTCTCCCTGGGCACCATCAGCAGATGTTCATCGTTATCGGAATCTACGCGGTAAGGGTAATCACCGAGTCCATCGCCATTACCGTCTGTTCCTGTGTAGTCGCCCCAGTAGTTGCCCCTGTTGTCGGTCTATGTGCTGCCGTTGTAGGTGTACAATTTGCTAACCGCGATGTCACGCGAAGGTATGATTTTGCCTTCCCTTTGTGTGTGCCCATGATGCTGGGGTAAGTGCCTGCGCCGGTGTCAAAGACAGAAGATGCAGATGGTTTTACAACCGGCAGCAAATCTCCTCCATTTGCTATATCTCCAGAAGAATTGTATGGTACTAAAGTATCACCAAGACCATCTTCAGTCAAATCCTTGCCTGCGTAATTGGACCAGTAGTTTCCTCCTATGTAGGGTCCGCCAATGATATTTGTTCCCGCTGTTTTTGTGATGTTCCATGTGTTGTTTCCTGAATCCCGGGCGTTGTTCGTGTTGTCGAAGTAGTTGTTGTAGATGAGATTGTAGTTGCACGAAGAAGACAGGTAGATGCCGTCGTTGTTGTCCTTTACAGTATTGTTCATGAGCGAGTTGTTGCTCGAAGAATACAGGAAGATCCCGACATTGCTATTTTCCTTAGCGGTGTTGTTCATGAGCGAGTTGTTGCTCGAATAAACTAGGTAGATACCGCGCCAGTTGTTCAATGCGTTGTTATCCGAGATGCTGCAATGTTCCGCTTGGTAGAGGTGTATTCCACATGTATATATATAGTCACTTGCTGCACCTGTTGCATCGGTCACAGTAAATCCCGTTATGTTCACATAATCCGCAGTTACCTCAAAGACATAGTCGCTTGTGTTTGCCGCATGCACAACTGTTGAATCATAGCCGTGCTCTGATTTTATTGTTAAATGATCCACGTTCACATCCACGTTTTCGGTCTACCTACCGTCACGCACGATGATTGTGTCGCCTGCGTTCGCGTTATCTATCGCCCCTTGGATTGATTCGCCGGGATTAACATAATGCTGTTGTGCTGCGGATGCGGATCCAAAACTCAGGAATGCCAGCGTAGCGATTAGAACTGCAAATAGCAATGCAGTTCCAATTTTTCCTCTTTCGTGTTTCACTTCTTCTTTTCCACTCCTAGAATATAGGCTCAATCATTTTGCCGGGTTTTTTATTATTTCTGATAGTTTCTTTT
>JAYEJE010000307.1:0-4209 GCA_034660415.1 Methanobacteriota archaeon
TACCTCAATGTAACGAAGGAGATAACGGACTTTTTGGGGGAAATTGGCATGAAAGAGTTACTTAAAGAGGAAACACGTCTCGCAAATGGTCTAAAAATGTAGGTGGCATATTTTTTCTAAACAGGTCTTTGAACTTGCAGCAAAAGAAACAGTTCGCAATCCGTATTTGTTTAGCTCGGACATTATTCCCGGGAAAATTAACAAGAGACTCTTAAGATTCCTCCGCGATGATCTCGGTATTGACTGGGCGGAAAATGCAGAATGCAAATGGAAATCCGATGACAGCAAAACCATCTGCATCTTTAAGGGCGGAAACTCAGCCGAAATAAAGATTGAAGAAGAAAAGAAAAAAGCGACCCTAAAAATCAGCGATGACCAAATCCACGACCTAAAAGTTGAAAAGGAGAACGGCAAGCTAAACATATACTGCAATCCTAAAAGTACCATAGATCCTAAAAGTACCATAGATCCTAAAAGGACCATGAAGACTTGGAAAGAAGATCCACGAATACGCAGGTATTCAAGAGTTGAATTAACGTTTATACCCATGGGCTGCAAGTTCAAACCAATGGGGGCTTTGGGCGAAAATGATGTCAAAAAACGTAATCTTGCTTGGTGGCAAGACTATAATTCTGTGAAACATGACTTGACGCAAATTCATAAAGCTACACTACGGAATCTAATCTATGCCCTTGGTTCGGCAGGACTGTTGGTTAGCGAGATAGCACGACCTCCCATGGGTATGTTTTATACCCCCAAGCGAAGTGTGTTGTTTGACTATCTGGCTTTTCCAGAGCAATAAAAAAGACGCTGATTTTTCAGGCTCAGCCCACCTCACACCTCACCGTAAAAATATAAATATTCCTCTCGCCCGTTGCCTCAAGTAGTACAGGCACTGTAACCTGTAAAGTATCCCCTGAGCGCACAGTCATATTCTCCAAGGTCGCAACAATTTTACCATCCGTTCCATCCGCTTGCGTTCACAATGTTTTTCTGATGCTCGAGATATAGCTCAACTGCAAATAAAGCGTCCTAACTCACGAGAAAAGTAGAAAAATAACACTCCCCTCGCTCATTCATACCCTTCCGGTACATCACTCATCGCCGCTCTCCTCCTGATGTATCCCACCCAGTTCCGCTTCAAGTTCCTCAATGCTCGGCAGGCTGGATTTAAGGTTTTCCGGCAGGGCGCGGGTCAGTTCATACTCGGAAATGCCGATGGGTTTATTTATATCCCACAAGGCATACTCGGCAAGGATTCTGTCTTTGGTCTGGCACAATATCAGCCCGATAGTAGCATGGTCGGTCGGATGTTTGAGAAGATCATCAACAGCAGAACAGTAAAAATTCATCTTGCCTGCGTATTCCGGCTTAAAGTCCCCTTTTTTCAGTTCAATCACAATAAAGCTTCGCAGTTTCAAATGATAAAACAGCAAATCGATATAAAAATCCTTATCGCTGATTGCCAGATGATACTGCCTTCCTACAAAGGCAAAACCGGTGCCCAATTCCAGCAGGAATTTTTCAAGATGTTTTATCAGTTCGGTTTCCAGCTCCCGTTCATTAAAAGGTTCGGCCAACGTCAGAAAATCAAAAATATACGGGTCTTTCAGGGACTGCCGGGCAAGATCGGACTGCGGATCAGGAAGGGTCAATCGGAAATTGGTTATGGATTTCCCGTGACGCTCATGGATTTCGCTTTTGATCATCAACCCCAGAGTATCCCTGCTCCATCCGTTCTGGATAATCTGTGCCATATACCAAAAGCGTAATGAATTATCTTTTATTTTCTCCATTAAAAGCGCATGATGTCCCCATGGAATACTCAGGATCAGATCGGCTGATGGCAACTTTGCATCAGGTCGGAGTGAAAAGTCAGACGACCCACTTTTTGCCACATGCTGTGGCAAAAATGAATCGATTTCTTGATAATTGCGGAAAAAAGCAAGCATACGTCCTAGGTTGCGCTCAGAAAACCCCTTCACTTCCGGCAGTTCGTTTCTTAAGTCTCTGGATAGATTGGGAATAATTGCAGCAGACCATCCTTCCTGTTGCTGTCGTTTATGTATCATCTTGCCTATATCCCAGTACATCATTATCATCTCGGCATTAGCTGAAAGTGTTGCCTTAACCTGTGCCTGACGAATGCGGGTTTTAATATCGCTTAATAAATTGGCATAAAGCACAATTCCGGTATTTTCATTATTATTTACGTCCATACAAACCCCATTTTTTCTAAATGCTTACTCACTTTTGTTTCTAGCTCATCCACATTTGTATTCAAATGAATTGTACTAAAAAAATACCATTTCTACCTTTTTAAATTATCTTCTTTACACCTCACCTTAAAGATATAAAAATTCCTCTCGCCCATTGCCTCAAGCTGCACAGGCACCGTAACCTGAACGGTATCCCCTAGATGCACGATCATATTCTCCAGGGTCGCAACTGTTTTACCATCGAAGTCAGAATCACGTACCCAGCAGCCCGTAGCGTCCTAGTTATATCGTGTCCCTTCTAAATAGATTGTTTTTTGTATATCCTCCTCGTTCGGGTTTGTAATGCTGATGATGTATTCGTTCCAGCCGCTTGCGTTCACAATGTTTTTCTGATGCTCGAGATATGTTATTTTTGTTTTCCGTTTAGTCGAAATAGAAAAGCAGAGAATATCTCTCACTCATTTCCCGCCATCTTGCTAAATTCCCGTATCAACCGTTTATGCTCTTCCAGTTCGCCCGCCTGGAGCTTTTTAGTTATCTCAGCACCGATTTTGTCATGCTGTGGCACATAGACCTCGCCATGCGTGTTCGGATAAGAGGTTGACATCCCAACTATTGACACATTTTATATAGTATGAAAGCGATTATTTTACCTAGTGAGCAAATATATGGTTCCAGATAATAAAAATAATGTGGATCCTACAGTACAGGCCATTGTTGAGATGTTTCCCGAGGATTTTTTGAGAAACACAGCAAGAGAAACAGGGGTTGTTGAACGGGAGCGTAAAATTGACGTAGTCATCCTTTTTTGGGTAACAACGCTCGGGTTTGGGGTACGTTTTTTGAGTGCTATCCGAGGGCTAAAACGGAAATACGAGGAACATGCGAAAACTACATTGAGCATAAGTAGTTTCTACGATCGATTCACAACGGAGATGGTTGATTTTCTCAGAAACTGTGTACTTCATGCTATTGAGTTTCAAGCACAGCAAACCGGTCGTATTTTGGATGCTAAATTGAAGCGTTTTAAGGATTTGGTTATCCAAGACAGCACGATTATCAGGTTGCATGAATCTCTTGCGAAGATATGGCCTGCTGCAAGAACGAAAAAAATCGCTGCTGGCGTTAAAGTCTCATGTATCGTTAGTGCAGTTGCCGATAGCCCTAAATCGGTAAGGATATATCCGGAAAGGACTTCAGAGGCCAAAATACTCCGATTGGGACCTTGGCTTAGGGACCGTATCCTGCTCATCGACTTGGGATACTTCAAATACCGGTCCTTCGACAGAATTGACAGTTATGGCGGCTATTTCGTTAGCAGGTTGAAAGGAAACGCCAATCCGTTGATTGTTGCGGTCAATCAGAAATGGCGAGGTAACTCTGTAGATGTCGTAGGGAAGAAGTTAAGGGATATACTTCCACACTTGAAGCGAGAGATACTTGATGTTGAAGTGGAAGTAGAATTCAAAAGGAGAAAGTATAAGGGAAAACAAAGCACAGTGAAGAGACGATTCAGAGTTGTATGCGCTTTCAATTCAGAATCTGGCGAGTATCACGTATATTTGACTAATATTCGCGTTGAAATCTTATCCGCCGAGGATATCGCACTCCTGTACAGAGCGAGATGGGAAATAGAACTGATATTCAAGGAATTGAAAAGCAACTATCGTATGGATCAGATACCAAGTGCAAACCCAAACATTGTGAAATGCTTAATTTGGGTCGCTATTCTGACGTTAATGTGCTCACGTAGAATACTCCAACTGATTCGTAATGCCAATCCCGAAAACGCGAACCGATACACGCATTTACGCTGGGCAAAGGTGTTTACGCAACAAGCAGACCGATTATTAACGGAAGTTGTTGAATGTATGGGGCTGAAATTGGATATGCTCACCATATACGACATTTATATTGGTCAAGGATGCGATCCTAATGTTAAAAGGGAGAGGTTGATGGAGCGATGGGTTACTTAACCGAACACGCATGA
>JAYEJE010000308.1:0-4206 GCA_034660415.1 Methanobacteriota archaeon
AATGAAGAAAAGAATAGCTCTCGTTTATTTGCTTTCGATGTTCGCCCTCGTCGGGATAACAGGTTCTTTGGGATGCATAGAGGAAAATCCAGCCAAAGAGGTCATTACAACGACTGATGCGCCTAAGGCTATCGGCCCGTATAGTCAGGCAATACGGGTAGGGAACATGCTCTTCTGTTCGGGCCAGATCCCGATCAATCCCGAGATAGGCGCGATAGTTTATGATGGCACAATAGAAATGCAGACGCAGCAGGTGCTTGACAATCTCGGTGCCGTGCTCAAGGAAGCTGGTATGGACTACACAGACGTGGTTAGTGTCACAGTATTCATAGCTGACATGGACAACTTCGACCGAATAAACAAGGTATATGCGGGATATTTCAAGGATCGCCCACCGGCACGCTGTGCGGTAGAGGTGGCGCGGCTGCCAAAGGACGTCGGTATCGAAATAGCGTTAATCGCGATTGAGACGTAATTAATAAATGAAAGTGCTAGTCGGATCTCGGAACCCCGTGAAAGTGGCAGCGACAGCGGAGGCATTCTCCAAATATTTCGATACCGTTGATGTAGTGGGTATCAGTGTGAATAGTAACGTCCCCAATCAGCCAGTCGACACAGAAACCTTTGTGGGAGCAAGGAATAGAGCCTTTGAATTGAGTATGATAAACGAAGCGCGTAATTTCGGTGCCGAGTTCTTTGTCGGTATCGAAGGCGGGATAAAGAAATTATATGACCGGTGGTTCACTTTTGGCGTGATGTGTATCATGGACAATACTGAGCGAGTGGGTTATGGGACCGCCCCTTTCTTTGAATTACCCGCGCATATCACCAAAGAGCTTTTAAATGGTGTCGAACTCGGCGATGTGATGGATACTTTGATTGGTGAACGGAATACAAAAGAGAGACAGGGCGCTGTTGGGCATTTCACTAACGGCGTCATGGACAGGAAAGCGTATTACGTAGCGGGTTTAGTGGTTGCTTTGATCCCGTTTTTGAATCCCGATTTGTATTTCGAGTCAATCAAAAACCACGAGATTTCACAACCTTAACACAACACTTTTTCTTTTTTACAAAAAGAAAATTTAGCCTGTGCTAAAAGAAAAAACGTAATTGTATAGCTAATCTTAAAAACCACGAGATTCCACAAGATTAACACAAGAAATTAAGGTTAATAGGGAGGGGATAGCCAATCGTTTATTAAAACCCGATTCATATTATCGTTTTCTCGTGTAAATACGTGTAATCTTGTGGTTTTAATCCACTTCCCCGAACTTACGCATCACAACACCCTCGGCGACCTTAGGCAGGAATAGCGTTGACTTCTGCGGGAACACCTTCTTCTCTACTTCTGTTTTATATTCCACGTCTGCGATACGCAGCGGTTTAAGAAAAAATGCAACCTGATAAGCGCCCGTATCCACATTTGCCATTGCATCTTCCGGACTGGCGGTAAAAAGGATGTCCTCGGGCTTGCCAATAAGCGTTGGATTGATGAGCCATTCATGCAGGCTTATTACGTCCAGTCCAATTCGCTCGTCTCGCGCCTCCGCCAACTTCCTTATCCGGTCAGGATCAGCACGCAGCAAATAGAATTTCTCGCCGTCATACATGCCCAACCGGACGTCATCATTGCAGCATTCACGGAGTTTCGTATTGATTGCGATCATTGCATCCGCGCAGTTACGCACATCATAGTCTTCAACAACAAAATTAGCACGTATTCGCGTCCATAAATCCGCCTTGTGACACCTTTTTACACATCTGTGCCAGGGCAGCAATACAAGCGCTCTATCGCCTCCTTCTAAGAGCATCATCAACGTATAGTCATCCACTCGATCTCTACTCAACTGATAAGATGCTGTATATCTATGATGCCCATCGAGGATCATAACCCTTTTGTCGGCCATCAGCCGCATAATCTTGTCTATAAGCGCTTCATCTGAAACTTCCCAGAGCAAGTGGCGTGCACCGTCTAATACAACATCTATAATTGGCTCGTTCCGCGCATCTATCTTCAAATCCGGCCTGTGGAAGCCCAGATAATCCTCGAATATGTTGTTTAGCTCATGTCCCGGCATATTGTATTCCGCAATTATAGGCGAGAAATTCATACCACATTCTTTCATCAGATGGTATCGCTCCTGCGTGCTCGACTCAAATGTCTTTTCGTGCCCCAACACATTGTGTTCATTGAGCTTCTCTACTTTCATCAGTGCAACTAACCCAAAAGCGAAATAGGTATCTTTTCGGGCTTCTTCCTGGATCTGTTCCGTAATCGCATCTGATAGTCGGTATCTGATCCCATAGATGTAGAAGGAGCTCTTTTTTGTCTCTATTAATGTCTCATCGCGGAAAAAGCGAGTGAGATTCTGTTTCGCATAATCGACAAAATCGGCCTCCTCTACTCCCGCCCTTCTCGTGGTGAAATGGATCACATTGTTTCGCTTCGCGGAATAAATGTCGTACCCGGATGCATCTACGGTATCGTAAACCGGGCAAACAAGTTCAGCACGGTTATCCAGTTTCGGGTTCAGTATTGTCGCCTTAAAGGGTTTGAGTTGCATGATCCTATGTATACCCAATATTTTTTATTTACCTTTCAAAGGTTTTGTTGCCTTATTAATTTAGCATCACTAACTAATACAATATAGCACATACCGAAAAAATGGACTTCCGATTGATCTTTGTAATGGACTTGCTTGATGGCGTGGTAGTGCATGCGAAGCGAGGCGAGCGTGAGAAATACGTGCCGATTCACCGTTTCAGCTCTATCGTTACGTCGTCAGATCCGGCTCGTGTGCTAGAAACGATAAAGCCCAAGGAAGTTTATATCGCCGACCTCAACCGACTCATGAGCACAGGCAATAACAGACCGATTTTAAAAGATCTAAAAACTCGAAACCGGGATTTGAGGATTATGCTGGATTATGGAGTAAAAGGGATGGAAGACCTGAAAGAAGCTGTTGACGCGGAAATGGCCGATAAGTTCGTTTTAGGTACGGAAACCATATCCATTGAGCTATTAGAGGAAGCATCTAAGAGCGATATTATAAATGATATATGTATAAGCCTTGACCTCTTCAATAACGAAGTGCTGACAAGCGATACAAGGATGAAGATAGACCCTCTGCGGTTAATAAAAGAGCTGAACAAATTCCCCGTTCGGGACGTGATTGTGCTGCAACTGAACAGGGTAGGCACGAAAAGCGGAATAGATTTTGAGTTCCTCGCTCGTGCAGTTGAACTCTCGGAACATGACATTCTATGCGGCGGCGGCGTGCGGAATGGCGATGACGTACATAAAATGGCGGCGATCGGTGTAAAGGGCGCACTGGTCGCTACTGCTGTACATGATGGGTGTATTCCGTCATTTGAACTATAAACGTAATTGCTCACTATTAACACAGCTTGAAATTGATTTTTAATAGTAGAATATCAACGACAAAACTTGTTTTGCCTTCTCACCATCCTTGGAGTGCACCTTTTTAACGCTATAAATACCCCTCTCTTACGGTACTGTCTAAAAAGCCAGCGATTTATCAACGCGGAGATCGCAGAGGGCGCAGAGTTTAAGACATAGCTTATATTAACAACTGATACGGTCTGGGATGAGTTTATCGAGAAATTAAACAAGAACGTTCCAATAATCACTCTAGGACGAAACACATTATTCGGCTCACTTTCAAACGTTTCATTGGATATTGCTGCAACGGTCAATGCCTACCATGTGTATGGCGGGGCTGAGAACATAAAGAATATGCTAAGTGAATGCCTATTATTTGAATTACGAATTACGATTATTGTATTTGATCTCTATTCTTCTTGCATTTTCTATTCTCGTCGAAGTATCAGGAACTAGCATATTTACCGTGTGCGCGAGACGATAGAAAAGGGAAAGAAGAAGAAAGTATTATAATGGAACACTGCATTACGCGGCGATACATAAAGTCAAAAAAAGTGAACGGCGATTTGGATACGCTGCACGGTTATGACTTATGTAGCGGATGCCCGAGTACCAGATATTTAAGAGAAAAAATATTTCTTTTGGTAAAGAAAGCTTTTAAAAGTTTTTGAAATAGATGTTTTTTATAGAAGTTCACCGTTTAAACAAAAGAGGGAGCACAAAAGAATGAGGGATGTAGCGATAATAGGAATTGGACATACTAAGTTTGGGCGCGCATCGAAAGCGTCACTCGAATTGTTCTC
>JAYEJE010000309.1:0-19959 GCA_034660415.1 Methanobacteriota archaeon
GAGATGAAAGGGATGTGTCCCTTTCATCTCCTCTTTTTCTATTTTGCAGGTTATGTTTTGGGGCGTTTAGAATCCTTTGGACGTATTTTGGAGATCACTGATCATTTCTATCTCAGATTGGCTTCCAAGTTGGCTTATCCCTTCTGAAATAACTTCTATGCCGTTTATGATCTGTTTGGCTCCAGATGCATCGAAGGCGATCACCAGTTGACCATCACCATCAGCCAAGAGACCATTGAACTCCTTGACGACTGTTTTTCTTGGTTTCCCTGCTTCTTGAACCACGTCAAAGTTGGTCAAAACGGGTACACCCTGAATTGCCACATCGAACACGCGCTCTCCTACCGCCACATCATCAGGTTCGGCAAAATAGAGACGCACGGTGTAACTACCTGTTGTATTACTGAGCACCAGGTTACTCAGACCTTCACATCCAGAGGCAGCAACCCATGGAAGCTCTCCCTCAAACCGCGAACTGTGGTGCACGAAGTATTCTGCCTCACCTGTGATTTCCACGGGGATCACAAGTGTTTCAGGATGGTCCGATGATCCTTCACTTGGGTGTCCTACACTTGGGTAGTCGAACCACCAGGTGCCATTCTTGGCAACGTGGTCACCGGGGGCTCCCAGGTTGAGACCTATCCTTTTGATCGCTGTATCATCTAGTTTAAGTTCATTGAAGGTCCATGCTTCATTTTCGGGCATGTTCACCAAGGCAAGCGAGAGTTGGTTCTGGTAGGCACAGATGCAGGTCCGGGTATAATCAGGTGAACTTAGCACACCATCCGCAGCGATTAGACTCTCGCTGCATCCTGATTTAAACCCGCCAAAGTTACCGGTGCCACTATTCTGATTGAGGTCGAAATAGCCGGCAGCACCCGACCTAAAGAGAACCATGTGTTCTGAAGCCAGCGGGTGATTGCATCCATAACCACGTGCCCATGTCAGATTAACCTCGCTATCTGTGATCGGACTTTCACGAGTCAACGGTTCACCAGTTAGAAGGCTGAAATGCTTTGCCAGCTTATAAGACTTCCATTCCTCTGCGCCACATATAATGGTCTCGTGATGTAGTATAGGGAAAGCTCTATATTCGTTCGTTTCATCCCACAAAACTATACCGTTGCTTGCATCGCGGGCAATCATTCGAGTGCCCTCTTCACCCTTCACAGTGTCACGGGATGCTCGGGTTGACTGTAGCAATATGCCATATTCTTCGGAAAGAGCGAGGTAGGATCCAAAGATAGCATCGGTTTCATCGGTCTTCTCCCAGATGATCTCACCTGTGTTTATATCCAGGGCAAGCAAGCGATATCCTGTAGGTATTTCTTTTCCTCTCCTCTCAAGCTGATCCTCGACACCAGGTTGGAGCTTATCCAGAACGAACAACATCTCTCTGCCACCTACTTCGCCTGCCACGATGCCATTGTGGAGGAGGCCATATGTTGAGTTATATGACCACTTGACTTCGCCGCTGTGGCGATCCATGACATACAATCTCTTGCCCGCGCTAAAATCAAAATTCTCCCAGGGATACCACGGGCTCGTCTCCGACTTGTTTAGTTTAATCAAATCGGAGTAAGCAACCAATTCTCCGCTACCGATGAGCAGGTCTTTATACACCCCGATATATCCCCATTGCTGTGGCATCAATGTCTCTTTACCGTTATACTTGATGTAAGCAATCTTCGGCAGCTCGATAGTCTCAAGCATTTTTCCTGTTGCAGCATCTATCACATCGACTTTCCACCCGTATTTGCTCGTAGCATGTGCATTGATAATGTAGACCTTGTCTTCGGTGGCTATGTAGTTTGTACCGCGGATGTTTGCTCCGGGCAGATGTTCCTGATTGTACCGCTTTACTGTCGGGGCGTCCTTATAGGTTTCATCGAAATAGATGCCATAGGTCTCCATATCGTCAAACCGGCGTTGCCATACCAGACGACCTGTATATACGTCGACGCAGCTCAGTTTATCCTCACCCTCTATGAAAAGCAGTCCACCGATGACCTGCGGTGGTGGGCCGTGACCATGCCTTGGGAGAATATCAACGTTAGAAAGTTCCCCCCCGAACCAGAGAACGCCTAATGGCGGCTTTACCAGTTCGTCATTTGTTTTCCCCGTGTTAGCTATATCGGCAGCATTGTGGGTGAAGGGTGCCGATCCTGTAAGAGCACCATCGCGGGAGATAAGGTCCTCATCTATAATCTCCAATTTGGACAGGTTTGAGTTCTCCACAAGACTTGAAAGGTTACTCTGTCTGTTCATGAACAATAATTTCCCTCCATAAGGGCGCATAGAGTCGTAGAGTACTTCCAAAATCTCGAATGTGACCGGGCTGTCTACGTTCATGATGATGAGCGAAGTCATATAGGGAGGTGCCTTTATGGTTAGAGGATCACCTTGCAATACGGAAATACGCTTGCCGTAAAGCCCCACTTCATCGAAGCGTCTCCGCATCTCCTCTACTCTGACTTCGTCTTCGTCAACGGCTATAAAGTTCAATTCGGAGTTGCACACAAGAGCTTCGAGGAGCTCTCCGTTACCCATGCTGCCATAAAAAAGAGCATAGCCTTCGCTCACACCAGTTTTCTCAATTATTGACAAGGCTTCCTCTGTAGAACCGGTGCTCACTGCTGCTGGAGCGGAAATGTCCAGGATGTAGTTGGGTTCCACATCCTTCTCGCCGAATGCCATGATACGCCCATCAAGGGTAACGGCAAAAAGCTTCCCGTTTGCAGCTACAAGTCTTTCTACAACACCATTCAGCGGCATAACCCAGGCAATTGAAGGTACTCCTTCGCTAATATCGATGGCTGTTATAGTATTGTCGCCTGAAGCATATAGACGATTCCCGGCTTTGATGAGGTCGCCTGAAGCATCTACTGAGATAGACCAAAGCGGGTTTTCCCATAGTGTTTTAGCCTGTTTCTCGAGCTCCTCTGACTCAAGCTCCTTTTTCATCAATTCCACAATCCCCGTGACGTCGTAGGCTGCTACCGTTCCTTCACTTGAAGTGTAAATAGAATTTCCGTCAATAACTGGATACCTCCCGATTCCTCCTACAAGCACATCACCAGTACTCGTAGCATACATGTGGCAAATCTTCTCTGCATGATGGTTGAAAAACACATCTTCAGTAGCTGCTACAAAATCTCCGCCTGTTTTACCGTAGTCACCTACGCGGTAATATAAGTATTCGCCGGTATTCTTGTCAAAGCAAGCTGGTACTGAACGACCACCGGAAACAAGTAATCTATCCCCCGAAATGGTAAGAGCACCCTGAGGAGCTATGCCCCCAAAACCCTCAGCACGATTATGGGGTAGATTCGTCCAACGAGCACCCTCGCCATCATTTAGCCAGATAACATCCCCTGTCTCAGCATCAAGGCAGTAGATAAATGTTCCCATCAAGGGAAAGATGCTTGCTGCAAAGTATACTCTCTCATCCTCAATAACAACCCCGCCTCTTGCTGGCCATGCGGAAATAAGGCGCTTGTTACCAAGAACCTTACGCTCATAGAGGGCACCCTGAAACTTCCATTTCAGATCACCAGTACCCGTATCTAGACAATAGAGATACCCATCATCACTCGTAGCATAAAGCTTTTCGTTCCATACAGCCGGTGGTAGCCGAACAGGTCCATCAGTATAGAACCGCCATTTTTCCTCGCCTGTGTCTGTATCGAGGGCGACAATTTTGTCACTGTCACTAAACCCGAGAAACATGGTATCCCCCAATACGATCGGCTCAAAATTTTTGTCGTAGCGCATCATATCCCAATTAAGGGGATCATTCCACACGCGCTCCCGGGGAGTGTATTGATGCACCCACTGGACATGAAGTTCAGCGGGCAATCCCTCCGGAGATGAAGCACTTCGATTCAGATCGTAACGCCACGTGGGCCAGTCCGAAGCAGCTCCCGGCGCAGCAGATGCCGATGGTAGAAGCACTGTAGTAACCCCTATCATCAAAAGAACTACTAACACTGTTATTTCACTTAACAACCTTTTTTTATCCATTTTTTCCTTTTTACCTCCTTATTTTTTAAGTGATGTTCACGCACCCTCACCCATCGCGAAGGGGGGCATCGCAATCACCCCATAAAAAGCATTTGGAGATGACCTATATAATATTCGTCCTAATACAATAGGTAGAGATAAATAATCTATAATCATGATAAAATCTATATAGAATACAAAAAATAAAAAATATAGAAGTGTGGTAGTGCAGACATATGCTTCAGTTGTCTTCAGTGACTGGTGTCGTTATTAGAAACAACTCATATTGCTGGTTCTAAATCTGCCAGATTGATTACTGATATGCTACCAACGATCGCATCATCTTCAGGAATATCCTCTTCGTTCTCTGCCTCATTAGCTATGACGGCATAATTGCCATCAGGAGTGATACCAAGGCTATCGGGCACTTGATCGACTGAAAATTCAGCGAAGATCTCGTTTTGTCCCTGAGGCAAGAGGCTGATAGCCACCACCTTGCCTGGATTGACTGTCGGGTTCACTCCGTCTGCAATACTAACCAGTGCATATTCGCCATTTGGAGATACTGCTACCGAGGTAGGCTCGCCATAACTGGAGAGGTCGAGAACTCGCTTTTCTTTGATCTCGGTAAGGTCACTGATGTTCAAAATGATGAGGGTATTTTCCTTTGAGTTGGTCACTAACAGGTTCTTCTGGTCGGGAGTAAAGGCAATGATCTCCGCCTCTTTGCCACTGGGGTCAAAATTCACCCGCTCGCCAAAGGATGGTACAGCACCATTAACGATTGGTATCAGGCTCACTGTGCCTTCCTCTTCGTTACCAACCGCAATCATATCACCTTGAGGACTTATTGCAACCCCTTCTGGCTCAGCCACCCTGTCATCTGGATTTTGCTCATCTCCCGAGATACCCACTGGCAGCAGGCTCACAAGGGTCACATCATCAGGGTCCGTAACATCAAGAACCAGTAGAGAAGCTGATTTCTCCAGAGCGAGCACTGCGTAACTGCGCCCCTCTTTATTGAAAATTGCGACTCCTTCGGGGTCTACTTCGCCTTCGTCATGTTTGAAATCCGGGTCATCCATTGGCAGGAATTGAAGCACGTCCATTGTATTGGCTAACTCTGCCCTGGCAAGCCCCTGGCTGAGGTCAAGGAGAGAGATGCTCTGTCCCTCCTCATTCGCGGTTACTGCTATTTTCCCATCTGGGGAGATGGCAATAGCATCCGGTTCTGCCTCGCTGTGGAGCTTGATTATTTTTATCAACTTGCTGCTGTTGACCACGGCAACGGCGCCCCCCTCTTGAATAGTTACCAAAGCACCCAGACCATCGGGCGTGGTAGCAACGAACTCAGGCTCCAAGTCATTGAGGTCTAATCCCATTTCTTGCCATTCCTCCGCCAAGTCAATAAAGTGATGCCGTCCTTCGAGAATGCGTCCTTCGACTTCCAGGGCTACTGGACTATGTTCTTCAATATATTCACGCAATACCTCATAGTCTACAAATCCCAATAAGACGAGATCGGTCCCATTCTGAAACATCGTATACCCGTCACCACCAGAATACAAAAAGTTGTTGGTCACGATGCGATAGGATGCCAAAGGGTCAATTGGCTGATACCCTTCCGTGGTCTTTACCTCAACACTTATGATGCGCTCCTCCAGCTTTTTACTTGGATCCCACGTATATCTCAGCCCAGCTATCTGGGGAAATCTTCCTGACACCTCTTCTATCTTACTTACCCCGTTCTCCAAGGCAGCACTAATTTGCTCTCCACTGAGGTTAAATACCACCAGATAATTCCCAAAGGGCTGCACTTCCATTAGCTTTCCCAGGGTAATATTGCCAGCAGGAATGGATGCGCGAATACCACCACCATTCTGAATAGCAATGGTAGCATCAACACAACTTGCCTTTGCCAGCATGGCATCGGTAATCAGATTGCCTAAATTTGTCTCACGAGTTCTAACATGCGCCCGCTTACCATCAAGGTCAACCAGAGTCTCACCTACTACTGTCTCCATCAGCACCTCTATCGCTTCCTGATACTCAGCTAACTTAGCTGCATATTCAGGATCCTTGTCAAAGATCTCAACTTCAAGAAGCTCACCACCATATGTCTGAATAACACCATCTGCATCGAAGGCAACATCGAACCTACCCAAGTACTCACCATGCCCACCTGCTTGAACCACTATCACAGGCTCATTACCATTGATCACCGTGGGATACGGGTCTGGCACTGTATCACTATGCCCACCAACGATAATATCAATCCCTTTTACCTCATGGGCAAGCGCAATGTCTTCATTCCAGCCTAAATGAGTGAGAGCAATGATTTTATTTATCCCCTGGTCCTCCAAGGCTGCAACTACTTCTTCAGCCGTAGCGGTATGGTCGTTTATGGTGATGTTATCTCCCGGACTGGAAATGACCGCCGTATCCCCCGTGGTCAAGCCGAAGATACCATACTGCTCACCACCCTTCTCAATGATAACCCATGGCCCTATCTTCCCTGCTAATTTTTGCTCATCTGAGAAGTTAAAGTTCGCACAGAGGATAGGGAAAGTTGCACTGTCCACAAAGTTAGTCAAATCATCCGGTCTCGTAGCGAAGTTATCGAACTCATGATTCCCCAGGCACATCGAGTCGTAGCCAAGCATATTCATGAACTCCAGGTCAGCCATTCCTCGGTAGAGGCTGAAATATAGGGTACCGCTGAAAACATCGCCAGCATCGAGGAGAAAAGCATTATCTTCTCCTACATCGTCTCGTACTTCTTGCACCGCGGTAGCCAGCCGAGCAATATCATCAAGATGTGCATGGCCGTCGTTTGTGTGCAGAATGGTAAGATTGGTTATACTTCCTTCAGCTAACGGAACAGCCGATACCTGTGTGCAAATCCCTATCATCAAAAGAACTACTAACGCTGTTATTTCACGTAACAACCTTTTTTCACTCCCTTTTTTCGCTTTTGTTTCATCCATTTTTTCTTCTTCTATTACCTCCGTATTTTTTTTCATAGCGATTTTTCACGCGCCCAGAAGCAAGGGCATCACAATCACCACAGTAAATGTTTTTGAGGGCAGTCTATATAGTAACCGTCTCGATACAATAGGTAGAATAATAACTTTATATTATCACTAAAATCTATATAGGTGTTGACCGCATGATTACATGGATTCACACGGAAAATGCAAAAAGGCTTACGTACATCTCGCTATCCAAAAGAAGTTCTGTCCATTCTCCTCCCTTAAATCTGCAATGAGTTCCTGTTCATATCCCACGAGTGTATTGTTATCAATGAGTTCATACTTAGAGAGCAAATACTTTGTACGCAACCAGATGACATATTCCTGGAATGCTGTATCCAAGTATTTTGGTTTCGAGTTCATATTTTCACCTATTTTACTCCTCTTTTATCCTTTCAGAGCTGACTTCTTGCCACTTCCTGCGTCCTTTCCAACGAATCCACCCCTCGCCTACCATACCACACACAAAGGGCAGAGGGGTCGCCATAAACGCAATGCACCCCCCTATCGCGATGACCTTGTTGCGACGGCGCATCTGGTATACCCTCCCCAAAGGATCGTTTTGGCTAACCACAACCTCGGTCTCTAAACCCGCTTTCCTGGAGTATCGCTGTGCCCTCAAGGCGCCCTCTATTTCGTCGTGATCGGTGATGCAAAGGACGTCTAAACCCTTCTTCACCGCGGCATCAACCATTCTTTCCGGTGGCGTGACTGACTCGGGATAGGGTATAAAGAAGGCTTTGTTGAAGCCGGAATACTGTGTATGGGTATGTAGATCCGCATGACCCTGGGATATGGAACTCCCGCTAAAAACAGCTTTCATGATAAAAGAAGAGTTTCTTGACTCTAAAAGTATCCAGGATATTAGCTACGTCTTCACATTGGTCCATTGTATCTTCTAAGATGTCAACTACTTCTTTAAGCACCACTCTTTCAAGGAACTCATCAGGTTCTTTTAGGGGTGAGGTCATAAGTATTCGCAGCCATTTCCGGTTTATTTTGTCTGCTTCGTTCTCTAATTCGTTTATCCTTATGCAACATGATTCTAATGTTCTTTCTTCGGTACTCAGATTTTTCAAGCAACTTACTGCCTTTCTTATTTCCTGTGAAGCCTTTAGGATAACTGTGGCAAATTCACCTACCGGCTCTGGAATTGTTTTGTGCTCTACTCGAGTAAATGTCAGTCTATTCACCGCTTTTTCAACGCCATCTACTACGTTGTCCAGATTATGAGCGAAATAGCGTATATCTGCCTTCTCTTCCCCCTCTCGGCTATGGTCGTAAATCAGTTCCTGTACTATTTGATGAACAACAGAATCAGCCTCATCTTCCAGCGTATTTAGCTCCTGACTGATGTGCGGGAGTTTTGAGTGATCTTCTTTCAAGTACACCAGTAGCTCCGCTGCTTCTACCGCCTTCTCCGCAAGGTTATCAAAAAGGCTGAAGAATTTCTTCTCCCTCAGTAACGATATGCTCTTTTCATACATCATCTTGCTATTTTTCTGTTTTGCTAAGGCGCATAAAAAGATTATATATATACTTTACTAACTCCATGAATATTGAGTATATATATACTCAATTCTAAAATATAGAACACAATCAAAATATACATAGCCGATGGAGGATGAAAAAATGAAAGTAGGTGTGAATTCATGGCTGGTGAGAGAGGTGTCAGGGGGACCTTTTAGTCTCTCTTATCTGAATGTGGAACTTGTGGAGTTGGGCTTCGATGACGTCACCTTGCTGGACCGCAATCTTGAGATAAATCAGGCGATGCTTTTGGCTATTGATTCGTTTGACGTTACGTTCTCGCTACACGCGCCCACCTCAGACGCGAGGGAGCCAAACCTGAGGGTTGACCTCGGCAGAATGCTTCGCCATAATTTCAGGGTCATGGAACGTGTTTTCGAGATCGCTTCGCTCTTAGACGTCAGACATGTCGTCATTCATGGCGGTGACATCGTCACGGAGAACGGGACTAATTTTGCTGGCATTGCCTACCGCAAAGCGTTTATGAACACTGTCAGAAACTTTAAAACACTCGCTTCTTTAGCACGCGATTATTCGGTGGTGCTCTACCTCGAGAATCTTGACGATAATAGGGTAGGAAGCTTGCCTGTTGAGCTTCTTGCACTTCTTCATGCTGTAAATGAGGATATTTCCGTGACGTTGGATACCGGACACGCATTCATCATCGCGGAACGCTACGGCATCCCACTTAGTGATTTTTTCGATATGCTGAATCCTGTCATAAAACACGTGCATCTACATGACAATGATGGCATCTCTGACTTGCACTTGCCGCTTGGCGAGGGGAAAATAGATGTGGGGCGCGTGCTCCTGGACATCTGGGATGCACAACCCGAAAACGTAGTTCTAGAGATAAACAGATTTGTCGACTCGGAAAATGTAAAAGAGAGCATAAAGGCGGTGAAAGGCGATCCCCGCCTTTTGGAGGTGTACAATCAACATGAATGTGAAATTATCAATCTTAGGTAGCGATTCTGTAGGAAAAGCGATAGGAGAGGCATTCGCGAGATACTGGTTTGATGTGATATTCTATGATAGAGACCGCACGGTGTTAAATGCACTCGCTGCGGAGGGCTATCGAGTTTCTTCTGATCTCGCGGACGCGATAAGACGCAGTAATATCTCGTTTATTTGTGTGTCTCCTACGGTAAGAACTGGTGGATTCGACTCTTCGGATGTGGAAGAGGTTTATTCAAGAATAATAGAGATTTCTAAAGAAGAATACCACTTAATCGTGTTTAAGAGCGTGGTATCGCCAAAATTCTTGGAGATATTGCTTGCAGGACATAGGGATAACAACTCGAATTATGGTATTTGTATGAATCCGGCGTTTATCTGTTGCGAGTTAGAAGAGGACTTCGAGAAGCAGCCTGTGGTAATAGGTGGGTTTGACGATAATGCTTCAGAGACTTTAACGGCTCTATACGGCGAGTTAGAGCGCCGTTCTTGTATGAATTTCGAGATATTCGTCACAAACTCCTTATTTGCAGTGGCTGATACGGGAATCTATTGTGTTCACACACCCACCTTTTCCAAATGACCCATAACAACACATTTCCGACATTGATTTACACAGATTGCACTGATTTATCTCACGCAGTTTATATTCTTTCATCTGCGTTAATTAGTGTTAATCTGTGTCTATATACTTTTTGTAGGTCTTTACTTTTGGGGGATTTAACCGAACACACATGAAAGCAGTAGACAAATTTTTAGTGCAAAAGAGCAAGAATTATGAGAATAACGGTAAATTAGGACATTGTGGTAGGCGATTCCAGAGGCTCAACTGTAACCTAATATACGACAAAAGATAATCTAAAACAAAAAGGAGGTTATGAAATGGAAAAAGCAAAAGAAGAAAAAGCAAAAGCAAAAGAAGAAGAAATAAAAGAACCAGAAAAAAAAATAGAAGAAATCGGAGATAAGGCAGTAAAGTCGAGGGAGCATATTTGCTACATTGACTGCATCGATGCTTATGGGATTGATCAAGCCCATAAAGAAGAGTGCTTTGAAAAGTGCTACGGCAAGTTCATCAAAAAAAAGAAAGGGAAATAGAAATTATTTAAATACTAAGGTATTTTTTTACTTCTACAATTGGCGTTATAGCAAGCATCTTTCTTCTATGACGCCAAGCGGGCTAAAAAAGTTTAACCAAAAACGCTTCACTGTTCCATCGAGAACATCCCTTTCGTCTGTCCCCCATCCGGAACATTCTATTTATAATTGGTGTAAATCAATTGCAAGTTCCGCAATGTTCCCTGCATAGTCCCCTATTCGGCTGATACTATCGCTTATAATACTTATCGGTAGCGCGTTTGATGTGTCCATCTTCAATCGGCTGATTTCAGATATACTCCGCCTTATCTTCGCATTCTCTCGCAGTACACTACCCGCAAGCGCTACATCAGCTCTTCGGAGTGAAATGATGCATTTTTCAACACTATCCAGCGAATTCTGCCCAACACAGGCGATTTTATCTGTTATATCACTGGGTAAATCATCAACAGAGTCAATAGAAGCGAACGTATTTGCAATCTTTACCGCATGGTCACCGATTCTTTCGAGATTGTCAGCAGCGAGACGATAATGGAAAGCTTCAACGAGATTTAGCTGGTCTTCTTTCGAGACCCACCCCGCTTTTAATCTCATGATGAATTGCTTCGAGATTAGTAAGTAAACTCTATCCACCTCTTCATCCCTTGAGACAATCTCACTCAGCATCTCCTTCTTCCCTCTTGCATTAAAGACCTCTATCAGGTCTTTAAGCATTCCATATACTAGTGCATACATCCTTTTAAGCCCCTTATCAATCGTAAATTCACCAGGATCTAAGATGTCGTAGATTACAATCTTGTCATTTGTCTCTTCTACTATTTCACTACCAATGAGATTTTTGCATATGTCCTGTATCTCTTTTCTTATTTCCTGTGGTATCGTGCGTGCATGGAGCTCTATGAATTGGTACCCCATCACATATGCGCCTATAATATCCCTTCTGAGCCCGTTCTCCTCACCATCGATTTTTAATGTTTTATGACTGATTACAGGTTTAGTAGTAGACGGTGTGAGCAGCAATGTCCCCTCACCCCGATAAGAGAGTGATACCAGTGAGCCAGGCTGCAGCCCGACGTCAACCGCCCATTTCTTCGGCAAGGTAATCATATAGGTAGATTTTCCGGTTATCTGAACCTTTCTCGCTTCTTCCATCTCTCTTTATCACTCCAACTTCCTTCTCTTCCCTGTAACCATATATATAATACGAGAAGCGATATTGCATGCGTGGTCACCAATTCGCTCTAAATGCAACGCTACGAAGTTCAGATGACTGGCATTTGTAAACCCCCTCGGTTTTTCTATCAGAATCGTCATCAATTCACGTCTGATCTGGTCAAATAGTGCATCTATCTCATCGTCTCGTTCCGAGAAATCTTCCAGCATTTTTATCTCGCCGGTCGAAAACGCTTCAAGGCAGTCAGAAAGCATGCCTTGCGAAATCTCCGACATCCGCGGTATATCTATCAGCGGTTTCACATGTGATTCATCCGCTATCTGCAATACAATCTCAGCAATGTCGCCTGCAAGGTCGCTTATCCTGTCAAAATCTGTGATTATTTTCATACACGTTCCTATTGTCCTGAGGTCTACCGCCATTGGCTGTTGTAACGCTATCAGCTTCATACATCTGTTCTCAATGTCAAATTCCAAATCGTCTATCGTGACGTTCTCTTTGATTATACGCGATGCCAACTCTCTATCTCGCTGAACAAGAGCGGTTATAGCATTTCTTGCTGAGTCCTTTGCCAGCTCGCCCATCTTCTGTACATCTACCTTCAGTTTTTCCAAATCCGCTATATATTCTTTTCTTAGTGGCATTTTAGCCGAATCTCCCAGTAACATAATCCTCAGTCCTCTTATCCTTGGGTTTCTCGAATATTTGCGTTGTCTTGCCACATTCTATCATCTCGCCGAGAAGGAAAAAAGCGGTGAAATCGGATACGCGGGCTGCCTGCTGCATGTTATGAGTAACGATAACAATCGTGTAATCCTTTTTCAATGCCCTTAACAAATCTTCTACCCTCGATGTTGATATAGGGTCCAAAGCCGAGCATGGCTCGTCAAAGAGGATGATTTCCGGATTCACCGCCAGCGTACGTGCAATACATAACCTCTGTTGCTGACCGCCGGAGAACTTCAATGCGTTTTTCTCCAACCGACCGTGCACTTCGTCCCACAATGCCGCTTTCTTCAAACTCTCTTCTACTATAGTATCCAGCTTCTTGTTCCGCGTCCCATGAATCCTCGGGCCGTAGGCTACATTATCATATATGCTCATAGGGAACGGATTTGGCTGCTGAAATACCATCCCTACTTTCTTCCTCAACTGTATGACATCCACTCCCCCATTGTATATGTCCTTTCCATCTATAAAAACTTTCCCTTTCGTCATTACGTCATTGATTTCATTCATTCTGTTCAGAGCCCTGAGAAAAGTCGTCTTTCCGCAGCCCGAAGGACCTATCAACGCAGTTATTTTATTCGTTTCTATCTCTAGATTCACCTCTTTTAACGCCTGCACTGTCCCTTTCTCGTAATAGACATTCAAACCACAAACTTCTATTTTGCTCATTTTTTCCTTAGCCCCTACCCATACGCCTAATGTATCGATTCCGAAGTAATAAAGCGAATATGCTTATCCCCAAAAACATCGCGATGAGCACAAGAGAAGCGCCAAAAGTGCGAGAATAAGCCGCTGATGTATGACCCTGCGTTGCCATCATGTAGATATAAACCGGTAATGAAGCAACAGGGTCAAATATAGACTTTGGCAAAAAGGATTCCAGACCTGAACCTGCAGTTAAAAGAACAACGGCAGTCTCCCCTATCGCTTTTCCCATACCTAGCAATATCCCAGTTATTATACCCGGATAGGCGCTTTTCAAAACCACACTACGAATGGTTCGCCACTTGGACACTCCTAATGCAAGGGAAGCCTCGCGATAAGCGTGCGGGACTGTTTTTATCGCTTCTTCAGAGGCACGAACGGTCCAGGGTAGAATCATGAATCCAAGTGCTAAACCACCAGATAACAGGCAAATACCGAAATCAAGATAATAGACAAGAAATACAAGTCCGAACAACCCTATCACTATTGATGGTATCCCAGCTAAGCATTCCACAAAGAACCGGGCCGTTCTTGTTATTGCATTATCCGATGCATATTCCGCAAGATATATCGCAGATGCAACACCCATGGGAACGGCAAAGAGCAGACAGACCGCAACCAAGCATATTGACCCGATAATCTGCGGGAATATCCCGCCATATTCAAACCGATAAGGAGATTCGAGCAAGAAATTAAGACTTATTACCCCAATCCCATTAACAAATACGTAACCAACCACGATTAACAACACAGCCACAGATAAAAGAGCAGCAGCACACAAACCCCCCTTTACTATCTCATCCTTTACTTTCATCATTTCATCGCTCCTTTTCTTACCACGGCGGTGGTAATCAGATTGAGAATCGCAACGACAATAAACAATACCACTCCGAGGGCAAATAGTGCCTGCTGATGCAATGAACCCCAAACAGCATAAGGGATTTCGATAACGATCGTGGATGTAAGCACACGGACCGGATCTAAAATAGAGGAAGGAATGAATGGTATCTCCGGATTACCGATGACCATTAAAACCGCCATTGTTTCTCCTATTGCGTTTCCCATACCCAAAACCATAGCTGCTAATATCCCGGAGCGAGCATTAGGTAATATTACTTTCTTTATAGTCTGTAACTGTGTAGCGCCGAGAGCAAGTGAACCTTCTTTATAGCCTTTTGGAACCGCACGAATAGAATCTTCGGATATGCTGATGACATGCGGTAAAGTCATTATTGCAAGGATTATCCAACCTGCTAATATGCATTCCCCGTAACCACCAAAAGTGTCTCTTATATACGTCACAATCATAATCAAGCCCAAAAAGCCAAGCACGATCGAAGGAATCCCGACTAACATCTCCACACAAGGTTTGATAATGTTCCTCAGCCATGCGGGAGAAAATTCAGCCAAATAAATCGCCGCTGGTATGCCTATAACAGCCGCTATTACCAATGCGCCTATTCCCACAATGAACGTGGATATTACTAACGGAACAATGCCATATTGATTATGAGAAGGACTCCAGATCATCCCAAAGAAGAAATCCCCGCCCAGTGCCAACGCCGGTATGCCCTCCTTAAACATAAATGCAATGATAAAAAATACGATAAAGGTGGAAGAGAACGCGGCGATAAGCAATAGCTTCTCTACTATCTTTTCCGCAGTTCCAAAATCCATCCTTTTGAATCTACAGGTGCGCACACGCTCTAAAAGATTCATTCCGCTGCTCGATCTCTCCTTTTCTCCAACACCAGCTCCTGCCCTCCTCTTGAATACATCCTGTATATCTTTATTGTTCCTTTTTCCTCTTCGTCTATTTCGATTAAGTTGAACGATTGAGGTATATTCCATTTTACTCGGCTCGTGCATGCAGTTCCCGCATTCGCTATTATCATTCCATTCAAGTTCCATATCCACGGCACGTGTTTATGGCCGCAAAGCACTAGGTCCACACCACATCTAACAAGCAGTTCGAGCACGTCTCCCGCATCCATAGGTATTTGTCTTTCTCGCCCTGTCTTAGGGATCGAAATTAAGTGGTGGTGAAGAGCCACCACCTTAAAATCGTTGGTATTCAGGCTCTTCTCAATCCACCCATATCTCTCTCTGCCCACATGTCCATCATCTAAATCAGGCTGTGTAGAATCGATACCGACAATTGTTATCCCTCCCCCTTTCTCTATTATTGACCTGTGTCCGAAAATCTCCTCGAAACCGAGATAGCCAACGTTCCTCGCATCATGATTCCCTGGTATCACCACCTTTTTATCACATTCTATCTTCTCGATATAGCTCTTTGCACGTTTAAACTCGGATTGATGACCGTTTTCTGTCAAATCACCAGTAACAACCACGATTTCTGGCTTTATCTTGTTTATCTCTCTTATTACTCGTTCCAATAATTCAGGCAGGAAATGCTGTTCCGCCACATGGATGTCCGAGATGTGCACTATCCTCATTTTTTCCTCTTCACTACTTCTTCCTTAGCAGTGCCTGAGCTATCGCTAACAAACCGGCAATAGCGAATACTGCTTCAAAGCCCGGTGGTGTTGGTGTTGGGGTGGGTGCAGGCGTTGATGCTGCTTCTGCGGGTGCCGTTGTATGCGCCACTTTCGGTGTTGGCTTTGGAGCTTGTGTCACAACCAATTTTATGTAACCCATCTCTCCCACCATCTTCTGCCCTTCTTCGCTCAACACGAAATCTATGAATGCTTTCTCAAGTTCGCTTGGCGCCCCTTTCGTTATGATATACAAACTCCGCGAAATTGGATAAGCACCAGAAAGCACGTTCTCTTCTGTCGCTTCCACACCGTCTATTTTGACCGTTTTGAGTGATTTGTCTACGTATCCAAGGGAGAGATAACCAATGCTCTTCTCATCTCTGCTGACGGTTGCTCTTATATCGCCATTCGATGGCTTAACCGATGCTTTTCCCGCTATTTCGCGATCAAAAGGCTTCATTACCGCCTTCTCAAAGCAATCCCTCGTTCCGGAGCCACCTTCTCGCGTTATTACACGAATCTCGCCATCTGTGCCGCCGACATCCTTCCAGTTCGTTATCTCGCCACTGAATATCTTCGATGCCTCTTCCATCGTCAGGTCGCTCACATCGTTATTCTGATGCAGAACGATAGCCACGCTATCCTTTCCTACTACCACCGGCTTCAGATCCGGATACATCTCCATCTCTTTCGATTTCACGTCCCTTGACGCCGCACCTATATCTATCGCACCTTCGCCTACCGCCTTTACGCCGTGACCGGAACCGCCACCAGAGACGGATATTCTTAGCTCTGGGTTCTCTACCATAAGAACTCGTGCGCATTCTTGATTTATCGGAAGCACTGTTGTAGAGCCTGCAATTGTCAGTTCGCCGGAAAGCTCTGCTGCTTGCACGGGTATTGGGACTGCCGCTGTACTAATGTAACCCATCTCTTCCACCATCTTCTGCCCTTCTTCGCTCAACACGAAATCTATGAATGCTTTCTCAAGTTCGCTTGGCGCCCCTTTCGTTATGATATACAAACTCCGCGAAATTGGATATTCGCCAGAAAGCACATTCTCTTCTGTCGCTTCCACACCGTCTATTTTGATCGCTTTGAGTGATTTGTCTACGTATCCAAGGGAGAGATAACCAATGCTCTTCTCATCTCTGCTGACGGTTGCTCTTATATCGCCATTCGATGGTTTAACCGATGCTTTTCCTGCTATTTCGTGATCAAGAGGCTTCATCACCGCCTTTTCGAAGCAATCCCTCGTTCCGGAGCCACCTTCTCGCGTTATTACACGAATCTCGCCATCTGTGCCGCCGACATCCTTCCAGTTCGTTATCTCGCCACTGAATATCTTCGATGCATCTTCCATCGTCAGGTCGCTCACATCGTTATTCTGATGCAGAACGATAGCCACGCTATCCTTTCCTACTACCACCGGCTTCAGATCCGGATACATCTCCATCTCTTTCGATTTCACGTCCCTTGACGCCGCACCTATATCTATCGCACCTTCGCCTACCGCCTTTACGCCGTGACCGGAACCGCCACCAGAGACGGATATTCTTAGCTCTGGGTTCTCTACCATAAGAACTCGTGCGCATTCTTGATTTATCGGAAGCACTGTTGTAGAGCCTGCGATTGTCAGTTCGCCGGAAAGCTCTGCTGCTTGCACGGGCATTGTAACTGCCACTGTACCAACTGTCGCGATCATCGCAACTACTATAGCCGCCATCATGGCCGTCTTTATTTTTTCCATTTTTTTTCTTATTTTACCTCTGGAATATATATAATATCTACGAATTATATAAGAAACTATCAGTACTATATATAGATAACTTTTATATACTACGGCACCAAATTATACAGCTTAAACTGTATATATTGTCGGTACAAGCTGCCTTCAGTAGCATCAACAAAGAGCTACTTCAGCTCACAAACACAACTGAACCACCCAAAACGCCATTCCACCTACTAACGCCGCTATTGGAATTGTTATTACCCAGGCGGTGATCATTTTTCCCACTTCTGACCATCTTATTCTGCGAAGGCTTTGAAAGAACGTCCCTCCTATCACTGCGGAAGCTAATACGTGCGTGGTGCTTACCGGCATACCCGCTATACTCACACCTACTATTGCGAGACCCGCACCCGTTTCGGCAGAGAACCCATGTTTCGGCTCCAACTTCGCCAATCGCCACCCCACAGTCCTTATCACGCGCCAGCCCAGTAAAAATGTGCCAAAAGCCATCGTAGACCCGCACATTAACATCACCCACCAGGGTACGTAAAAATAGGTGATAAAGCCACCAATCCACAAAGCTGCTGTTATTACGCCCATTGCATTTTGGGTATCGTTCATACCGTGGCTGAACGCCATAAAGGAGGACGAAATAATCTGCAATTTCTTAAATACTCTTTCGGTCGCGGGAGTAGGTGTTTTTTTAAAGAAAAAGTGGAGCACCCAATTAGTGACGATGAATATAACTGCTCCTGCTGCAAATCCTATAAACGGGCCAAGCGCAATAGCAAGAAATACCTTATTTGTTAGCACTTCCCATTGTATTATCCCCATCCCACCTGCAACTATTCCCGAACCAAGTAAACCACCTACCAACGAATGTGTCACACTTATAGGAATTCCAAGCGCGGTGCAGGTGAATGTCCATATTATCGCACCAAGTAAACCACCGATAAGAACCATGAATGCAATCTCCTGTTCCAGCTCTGGTAGTGAAACAATCCCTTTTCCAATAGTCGCTGCTACTGCGGTAATAGCAAAAGCGCCTGTGAGGTTAAAAAGACTCGCCAACGCTAATGCCTTTAGCGGCGTCAGCGCTTTGGTCGCTATTACAGTCGCAATTGAATTCGCACTGTCATTTGCACCATTAAAAAAGTCATAGAGCAGTGCAAGAGCTATTATTATGATAACATAGCCAAAAACAGATAACATCTATTAAATACCGCCCTTCAACCTAAAGGTTTCCATGATATTCGCCACATCTTCACACTGATCCATTGTATCTTCTAAGATTTCTACTATCTCTTTGAGCAGCAGACGATCAAGGAGCTCATTAGGATCTTCTACGGGCGAGGTCATCAATATTCGCAGCCATTTCCTGTTTACTTTGTCTGCTTCGTTTTCCAATTCGTTTATCCTTATGCAACAAGCTTCTAAAATGATCTCTTCTCTTTTCAGATCCCGCAGGCAATGAACTGCCGTTCTTATTTCCTCTGATGCCTCCTTGATAATTGGCGAGAACTCAATCACCTGATCCGGAACCTTTTGCCTCTGCGCAAATGACAACCTCACTACCGCTTTCTCTATACCGTCTATTACATTGTCAAGATTGTGAGCGAAATAACGTATGTCGCCCTTCTCTTCCGTGACACGAGTGTGGTCGTAATACAGCCCCTGTATTATCTGATGAACAATCGAATCAGCATCCTCTTCCAGCATTCTAAGCTGCTCACTGATTTGCGGAAGCGCAGAATATTTTGTTCCCAAATCGGCCAATAGATCCGCTGCTTCCACGGCCTTATCTGCAAGCGCCTCAAAGAGGTCAAAGAATTTGTTTTCTCGAGGTAAAAACACGGTCATTTTATGTAAGACCGAACTAATTATTATCGCAGCTATAGGGATAACTCTTCGCACCTTCGTTTCTCCTTCCACCCGCCTCAGGGTAGCGGCAAAACCGCTTGGCATCTTACCCATTTTCATGTTCTTCCACCAATAGCATATAGAAATGAAAAGGGGTATTTAAATTTTTCTAAATTAACGTATATAGAAATGTTTATACATAGATACGCAGAAAAGATCTAGGCAATATAATCCAATAATTTCCTGAATGCACGGCCTCTGTGCGAAACAACATTCTTCTCTTCTGTACTCATCTCCGCAAATGTCTTGTTCGCACCTTCCAATTCAAATATCGGGTCATAGCCAAAGCCACCCTCACCCCTAGCCGCCTTTGCTATTCTACCTTCGGCGGTGCCGACAAAGAGCATAGGTGCCTTTTCCGGGGATTCACAGAATGCAACAACAGTTTTAAAAGTGGCTCTTCTCTCTTCTCCATTCTTATCAGCCATCAATTTCAGAATCCCCGCATTGCCGATTTTATTAAATGCAAATGCGGAGAACGGGCCAGGAAAGCCATTTAAAGCTGGTATAGTCAACCCCGAGTCTTCGATGAAGAACGGCTTTTCTTCTTTTATCGGCTTATACAGCCGTATATAATTC
>JAYEJE010000310.1:0-4193 GCA_034660415.1 Methanobacteriota archaeon
TTCGCTGCCTTGGTTCTTCATAGACCAGCAGTTTCTCCTGCCTGCTGTATATTCCACCATACTTGCGCTGTGCTTTTGGCACGTGTATTACAAGGACATCTCTCTGACGGAGATCGGGTTCAGAAAAGAAAATATGTTGAGATATCTATTGCTGGGCTTGTGCCTGGGCGTCCCGCTTGGTACCATGGAATACTTCATCATCATGCCAGCACCTGCCTTCCCGACCTTTGAATTCAAATACATGTTCAGGGACCTGTTTTACATGGTCTTTTTTGTCGGGCTTGCCGAGGAACTGCTGTTCAGAGGACTGGTCCAGAGGGATTTGACGAATATGTTCAGTGCAAGGTGGGGTCTGCTCGGCGCAAGTTTCTTGTTCATGGTGATGCACCTGACATGGCGCTCGGTTCCAGAACTCGGTTTTACCTTTCTCGCGGGCATGATACTGGGATACATCTACCAAAAAACAAATAGTCTTGTGGCACCAATCGTTCTCCATGGAGTTGCCAACACGATGCTCGTTGCAGTCCTACCTTACTTGTGGTGAGAAAATGGGAAAATATACAGGACTCAGGATTGACATTGATTGTGTCCGAGATGCAGAAACGCTGCCAGTTCTCTTAGACATGCTGAATGGGCATGGAATAAAGGCGACATTTTTTGTGACTACCGGTCCGGACAACATAGCTAGGAACATAAAGAATTGCCTCAATCCCTTAAATCTCATCAGGAAAAAAGCATTCAAACGATATGGACTAACTATATTTAATGGTTCCATCTTTAAAAGACAGGTTCTGGAATCAAAAAACCTCGATTTGATCTTGGATGCTGGACACGAACTCGGACTGCATGGATATGACCATTACAACTGGATGAACCACCTCGACTCGAAAAGCATGGAAGAGATAGGGGCTTTGATTTCACGTGGCTGCGATCTGTTCGAGCAGGCATTAGGTTTTTATCCAAAATCATTTGCATCGCCGGGGTTTATGGTGAACTCAAGTTTTCTAAGTGTGCTGGATGATTTTGGATTCAGTTATTCGAGTGACTTTATTGCTGAGCGAGCTTTCTATCCTGAGATCGGAGGCAAGGTTTGCAGAACTTTGCAGATACCCGTCAGTATGAGATCAATTGGAGAGCAGGAGGAAAGTGGGCTCAGCGATAATCAAATACTGAAGGCTGTCATGGACAGGTTAAGCCGCTCTTCGCCTTTCGTCTTCTACTGCCACCCGTCATACGAGCCCGTTTTCAAACCTGCACTTCTGGAGCGTGTTTTGAAGTGTATGGAAGAAACCGCAAAAATAGTGACCTTGGGGAAGATAGCATCAAGATTAAAAGATAAGATAAAAAGATAAATAGAGATGAAAATACTGCATATTTACGAGTTGGGACCCATAAGCAGTGACACAATGGGCGGAATAGAGCTTGCCATCTTGGAACTTTCCAAGGAGCTTGTCGCACTTGGCAATGAGGTGACCATCCTGACTGGTGCGCGGAATTCGTGTTCTGAACGCTACATTGATGGTGTGCGTATCCTGCCCGTAGATTTCTTAAACCTCATGAGGTGGACCTGGAGTGCATCTAACCTGAAGTTGTCCAGACAAGCTTTGTTCCCACTCGCCGTCCTTGGACGGCAATTACGAGGTTATGACATTTATCATGGACACATATATGTGAGCGGGCTCATAGCAAGCTACCTCGCACGGATGAACCATGCAGTTGCAGTAAACACGATACACGGCTCTTACTATCCTATCTGGAAGGAGATAGCAAATCCGGTAGCTGCTGGGTTTTACCGTTCTTGCGAGCGGTTTTTGGCACCTATGCTCGCCAAGCACGTCCAGCTTCAGATCCATCCCGCCAAGGATTTCGCCGAGCAGGTGCTTGCCTGGGGTGCACCCGCAGATAGGCTGAAAGTAATTCATAATGGCGTTAATATCAACCATTTTCATCCAGGCATTGTGCCAGTAGAGCAGGATCATTCGTTACCGGTTTTATTTACCGCAAGGAGGCTGGTAAAGAAGAATGGGCTTGAATACCTGCTCCGAGCAATGAAACGTGTACTCAGCGAGGAGCGATGCAAGCTGATAATCGCGGGCAATGGACCTGAGAGCCAGAGGTTGAAAACACTCTCTGCTGATATAGGCGTCTCAAAGCACGTAGAATTTGTTGGTGCTGTCCCGCATAACCTCATGCCAAAGTACCTCGCCGCTGCCGACTTCGCAGTGCTGCCAAGCTTGATCGAAGCCACCAGCCTGTTCGCACTGGAAGCGATGGCGATGGCTAAGCCTGTCGTTGCAACCAATGTTGGGGGATTGCCCGAGATACTCACCAATGCCGCTCTATTAGTTGAGTCAATGAACGAACGAGAGCTGGGCGATGCAATTATTCAGCTATTACAAGACACTGAGGGAAGAGATAAAATGGGTAAAAGTGGCAGATGGCTCGCGGAAAAACACTCATGGAAAACGGTTGCAGAGCAAACGGATGCCGAGTATCGGCGAGCCCTGTCTTATCCGCAGGAGATTGAAAAAGAATGAATATGATTGTGAAAAAATTAGTGGTTTGGCTCGTTCTTTGCTTATTTATTTCAACATTGTTCTTTAGAGAACTGTGGGCAAACATTGGGACATTGCTTTCCTTTGACTATATCCAGAGTCATGGCGCCTACCCATGGTTCGTTCTGCTACTCTGCTTTCTTTGGATCTGGATGAAAAGAGTTGAGATAAGAAGAGGCATGCAAACGAGGGGAAGCCCCTTTTTTATCGCCGTGGGCTTGATCATGCTTGTAGTGTCCCTCACAGCATCGCTACATTACTTGCCAAGCCCTAACGCTGACTATGGGTTCATTGTCTTTCTAATGCTATTAGCTTACCTGGGACTATTCGCAATCTTTTTCGGGGAAGCATGCCTCATACCCTCTGCACTACTGGGTATATATTGCTTCGCCCTCGTGTTCCCTCTACTCATATCGAGATATGTCGGAACCCAGTACTCGCTTGTAACCGTCCTGATAGTCGTGTCAATACTAGCAGCATTTGGCTATCCCATAACCAGCCAGGGGCAGTTGATTCATATTCATTCACCTACCAATGGCATAGACATATTTGCCTTCATAGATGCTGCATGTTCCGGAAGTGTCTCGCTTGGGGTGTTCATAGCAATATTCGCACTGATGATGATAGACATAATGCTGCCGGCGAAAAAGGCAGCTTCTTTATTCTTATTCGGCGTGATAGGCACTTCGGTGCAGAATATCCTGAGGCTGGTAGTTCTGATTCTGGCAGGATACTACTATGGGAGTGAAGCGCTTTGGACAGCGCATATCTATGCTGGCTACGCCATATTTCCAATCTGGTATGCTTTCTTTGCCTATGTTTACCTGCGGCAGGTGTTTTCACCACTATAAAACGCTTTTATCCCAGCAGCGGTGTTTTTCAAGACCAAATATGCCAGTTCCTGATTGGGAAAAGGACCCAAGCCACAGTCCGGACCCACATATCTTATTCGGTCACCAAAGATAGTATATGCGTTCTCCAGCCGCTTCTTCACATTGTCCGGGCTGTTATATTCGTTAATTATGGTCTCCAAAACGCTCTTATCTTTGAATGCATTTGTACGGTGTATTTCATCATATTCCGCAGCCATGCTGAGTATATCGGTTCTTGAAACACCAATGCGCAGGAATTTATCGTATTTCTCTAGTTGCTCTTTATCTATCAGAGCTAAAAGAGACGGATTAGCTGCTGATTCCATCCCTATCACGTTTATCCCTTCTACCTGGCACACGGTCTCATAAAAAATAGGTGAGTGGAGGTGTATTTGTGTATCAATGCCCGATCGGAAAGCATATTCAGAAGCGAGTTCAAGTGCGGTAATTATACCCTCCTCTTCTATACGCGGGTCTAAACCCATGCTTGGCTCGTCTATAGAGACACAAACAACGTCGTAATTCCGCGCTCCTTCTACCGCATGTTTTATGAATCGGTCTACTGATTTCGCGAGGGGCGATAACATGTCCATATAGACCGGTGGCGTGAATAGGTTATAATATAGCTCTATCGGACCTGTGACGCAAACTCGGACTTTTAACTTTTTACCTTCCTTCTCCTTGTACTCCTCTGCCAGTTCGGCTAAAGCATCCATTTCGACCATCTTCGCCTCTTCTTCTTTTATTAGCAGTGGCGCTTCTGTTC
>JAYEJE010000311.1:0-4190 GCA_034660415.1 Methanobacteriota archaeon
TCTATTGAGACCAGATAATCAGAGGTATCCTCAATTTTGACAGTTTCAAAGCCTTTCTCCGTGAGATATTTCGTTACCGTCTCTATCTCCTCTGCGTTTTTAAGCTCAAACCGATATTTCGCGCGATTGTAATAATCCGCTAAACCCATAAAGAGCTCTCGATCGCCGAAAAAATATTTGAAACACCACAGATCGCCTATTTTAAATATATTTATTCTTTCCTTCACTCCAGACGTTTGTTCACTCATTTTGTTCCACCTTTCTTCTTATTCTTCAGTTGTTACACTAAGATTTAAGAGGTATCATAGTATAAAAAAGCAATATATAAATTTTAGCTTTTTTATCCTCTCATCAGAGATGTTCTTCTTGATGCAAAAATTTGTTGATGGCGATCGTATAAGGATAAAGAAGGAGACTAACAGTGCAGTTTATGAGGGCGTTGTAATGCCAACTGCGTCAAGAGATATTGTTATAAAACTCGATAGCGGCTATAATATAGGGATAAGACCGGAAAATGTGGAAATAGAGGTTATAAGAAGAGCAGAAAGATTAAAAAGAGAGCAAAAAGCCGAGATAAAAGCAGTAAAAGAAGGTATTCCCTTTTTGTCCATTCTCTCAACTGGTGGCACTATTGCTTCAAAAGTGGATTACAGGACCGGCGCGGTCTCGCCCCAATTCTCCACGGATGATATACTCGATGCGATCCCGGAATTAGGAGAAATAGCGAACATCAAAGGGAAGGTAGTTTATAGCATCCTTAGCGAGAATATGCGTGCAGAATACTGGCGTAAACTCGCAATGGAGGTCTACAAAGAGATAAATAACGGTGCCGACGGGATAATTGTTACGCACGGCACAGATACAATGGGCTACACTGCTGCCGCGTTGTCTTTTATGGTGCAAACTCCGGTGCCAGTCGTTCTTGTGGGTTCACAACGTAGTTCTGACCGTCCGTCCAGCGATGCGGCAATGAATGCGATCTGTGCCGCGAAAGTAGCTTGCAGCGACCTTGCAGAAGTTGTAGTAGTGATGCATGGCAGTACCTCAGATGATTTCTGTCTCATTCACCGGGGCACGAAGGTGAGGAAGCTGCACACGTCCGCGAGGAATGCTTTTCATTCGGTAAATGAGATTCCAATAGGAAAGGTGTATTATGACGCAAGAGATATAGGGCGGATAAGCTTTGAGTTCGACACGGTATATATTAAAAGAGCAGAGAAAGAATTAGAGCTGCGGGACAAGTTTGAGGATAAATGCGCCCTCATTAAATATTACCCTGGTGCCGACCCGGCAATACTCGAGTTCTTTATATCGCAGGGCTACAAAGGCATTGTATTAGAAGGAACGGGTTTAGGGCATGTTTCTGCTGATTGGATTCCCGGCGTGACGAGAGCGATAAAAGATGGTGTTCCGGTGGTGATGACTTCTCAATGCTTATATGGGACTATTTGTGATAGGGTGTATGACACAGGTCGTGATTTACTCCATGCCGGGCTGATAGAGGGTGCGGATATGCTACCGGAGACAGCTCTGGTGAAGTTGATGTGGGTCCTCGGTCAGACAACAGAGCTGGAAGAAGTGAGACGATTAATGCACGAGAACATAGCAGGGGAAATAACGGGTAGGAGTATACTCATTCATATTTAGACGGGCATTTGACCAGCAGTTGTGTCGCATTCATGTGATAAGGGGTAGTCGGCACACCTATGGCAACCACCCTTTGCCGATCCGTAAAGCTCTGAGGTGGGACACCCGTGTATGTCACCGCGATAGTAGCTTCGCCGTCTGTAATATTAAAGAGCAACGAACCATCATCGCCCCACTCTATAGACCCTTTAGTAATATTGGCTAAAATTTGTACTTCTCTGCCGATATAACTGTCATCGCCTGCGATCTCCGAGACCGTTGAATATGGATTAACATAAGATGAAAAAGTGTCGAATGCAAGAATCGCACTCACCAGAATCAACAGGGCAACGATTATATAAATAGGTTTCAGTTTCATTTTTCTTCGCTCTCCCCTGCTTCCAAATCAGCTATTCGCGTTCTAAGCGCAGCCAGCCGCCTGCTGAGCCATACAAAGACCACTAACAGGGTCGTCCAGTAAATAACAGAAACGATGAATACTTCATACATTTTACTTTTTAATTTAAATTAATTTAAATTAAATTAAGCACCTCCTTTTTCGTAGATTAATGCGTTTACACGGTTTTCTAACGACCAGACATTGAGCGTGATTATCAAAAGATATACGAAGATTATAGAAGCCGCTATGAGGCTTAAAAATAACGTTGCGATCATCGGATCGGTCATAAATATCTCAGTCGGAGTGGCAATCATAGGATGAAGTGTGGGTAACATCATTATAGAGAGATAACTCAGCGGTATAGTAAAGAAAGCCAGAATATTATACACCGCGCCTATTACACCCCTTTTCTCCACCTCGCCGATGGAGTGTCTTATAGAAATATAGCCCGCGTATGCAATCCAGAGAATAAGCGTAGTTGTTTCTCTTGGGTCCCAGTTCCAATAGCTGCCCCAGGCAGCTTTCGCCCAAATCGAACCGGAAACAAGAGCTATTGCACCATATACCAAGCCTAAGATAGCCGACACCTCTGCCACTCTATCGTATGCATGCTTTCGTTTTGTCAGGAAGGCAATGCTTGCGACAAGAGAAAGAGCAAAAGCGAGGTAGCAAACCAATGCAACAGGCACATGCAGATATACAATCCGGTAAAGGTCGCCCATAGTCGCTTCCGGCGGTATCCAGACATAAGCCGCATAAGAAGCTAGTACGCTCAAAGCTGCGCCGATGTAAAGGAGTATATCTCGCTTCATCTCTTAGTTTGCCCTCTGCTATTTTTTTTGTTTAATATTTATTTTTGTATATAAACTATAACGTCTACCTATTTAATTTAGGAAGCTGATTTACACAGATTTACGCAGAAAACAATTTCCTCAAATTCATTTTCCTTTACCAAACTTTTTGCTGCTTTTATCTCCACGGTTACCTTGTTTTCAACCAGTATATCAGCATAGTACTCACCTATAACTTCACCTTCATAAAGCACCTTTATTGCATATTATCTGCGTTCATCTGCGTCCGATTATCAAAAATTATTCTTTCTTGAAGGGTATTGACTAATTAGATTTATCCTTCTCTTAATCAACACCCAGTCACCCTCTAATTCGCTCCATGCCTCGCGCAATCGCCGCTCGCTTTCTTCATTCACAAGTGCAACAAAGGAAGGTCCTGTACCTGATAAGCTCACACCCTTCACCCCACATTCCAAAGCCTTTAGCATCGGCTCAGGGTCGAAATTCAGGGCTGAACAATACAAAAAACCATTTAACGTCATCGCATCTTCAAATTTATCTGTCAACGCCAATTGATACGCAAGGTTCACCCACGGTGCGATTAATCTTGACCGTTTTACATCGGTATCAGCCGTAAACGCTTGCCTTCTCGGAACGAGAATAAGTACTTCTGATTCCTTCTCCACCCGCTTTACCAACTCCATCTTTTTATTGTCTGTTATTACTATCCCGCCAAGCAAAGATGCGCAAGCATCGTCAAAGGCGCCTGTTATAGACACGCCAACATCAAGAGCGGCTTTTACACCTATCCGGATTGCATCCAGGGCACTTATTTCCGCTTTCGATTCTTCTCCTAGAGCATCAAGGGTAGCAACAACAGCGGCATTTGCGGCTGCACTGCTGCTCTTCAACCCACTTCCCATCGGTACTTCGCTTCTCGTCTTCACATAACCACGTAGCGGCAAATCGAACTTCCTCAGTACTAACTCCACGCATCGCTCTACCAATCTAGTATCCCCCGATTTCTCCTCTATTTCACCGCCTATGCCTCTAAAATCATCGCCAAGCTCCACTTCCGCATACGTCCATAGATCAATGCCAAAAGCAGACCCTTTGTAGGTTGCTATTGCATTTATTATAGTCCCCGCGCCACTTGCTTTTCCATAGCCCTTTGTGCCACTCATACTTTCATTCACCACATTATCTAAAGGTTTTAGGAGAAAAAAGCGTTAATTATTTATGCTTGTGGACTCATACCCTCCTCTTGTTGATGGTAAAAATTAGAGAGGAGAAGAGGGCGAAATGGCAAAAAGGGTTGTTATTGTAGGTGGTGGTATTGCTGGGATATACGTGTTGAGGAGCTTACTTGCAAG
>JAYEJE010000312.1:0-4134 GCA_034660415.1 Methanobacteriota archaeon
GAAATCGAATATCCCACTATCGTATTTCGATTCCGCCAACCTAAAATGGTTCAGCAAATGCATGTACACGTCACTAGATTCTGCTTGTGTCTGCAACTGCCCATAAGGCTCAATGCCGCGATCCTCACAAATCCGTAAGAAGATAATTCTGTCTATTATCTTTTGCACTGCATAGTTCAACTCGTATATACTCACGTTAGGATTCCGTAGCGCGATATTCTTAGCCAGCATCTCACGCCAGCTCTCTATCTCCCTCAGAAACTCGCGGTCTACCTCCGCAGTGCCCTTCTTACCCTTTGTTGATTGCGCGTACCGGTCGAAACTGCCCTTAAGTACCGCTTCCTTCGAGAATATGTCGTATATATCGTCAAATTTGTCAAGATACTCGTCAAACGTAAAATATGCAATCCGACCTATGCCGACTTTGTCATTTTGATTGGGCTTCATCTGACAGTTGAATACCGAGAACTCCTCGAAGTCCGTAACAATAGATAGCGGCAGTTTCGCGCTCCAAGCATACCGTCTCAGTTGATATGACGGGCTGACGTCATCCTTTATGTTCACTGCCGGTTTCTTCGCTTCCACGAAGAATTTACGCTGGCTGCCGATTCTGAAACTGTAATCCGGTGCCCTGGTCGAACTCCCGACTTTTATTGTATCTTCAAGAACAACCTCCTTGTATTGTTCCGCAAAGCCCTGCTCATTGCTCACGTCCCAGCCCAAGGCTTCAAAGAACGGATCAATGAATTCGCATCTCACCTGCGCTTCCTTATATGCTGACCGCTTGTAAACGTCTATGTTCGCCCGGAACCGGTCCACGAGCGCACCAATCTCTTGCCGTGCTTGCTCTTTCATTGTATATACCGTGTAACTTCTACATATAAATTTAATTTAGGACGCAGATTCACATGGATTTACACGGATTTAATTTCTTCTGCGTTAATCTGCGTTAATCTGTGTCGATAATTAATTTGTATTTGTTTGACAAACCACAAGATTACACAGATTTTCACGAGATTTTTTTCTTTTAGCACAGGCTAAATTTTCTTTTTTACAAAAAGAAAAAGTGTTGTGTTAATCTTGTGGAATCTCGTGGTTTTTTATATTGGAAATTGTGATTTATTCCTCCACTCTACAATATTTCCACCTTAGCTATCGAGCTCGAGCGGGCATAACGGATCTTCAGCCCATATATCGCCATCTTGCGCATATGCCCTTATCCTGCATCCACCACCGCATAACTCCTTGTATTGGCACGAGCCACACTTGCCTTTCAAGAGCTTCGTCTTCTCTCGGAATGCAGCAAGGACGGGATTTTCAGGATCGTTCCAGAGCTCACTGAATTTCCTTTCCCGGATATTGCCGATTTTAAATTCGTCTAACTGCGCGAACTGACATGGATAAACATTACCGGTCGGGTCAACGTTCGCAACGCGGTCGCCGGCACTACAAGAATCACCGGTATATTGAAGCAGTTTCAACGCATTTTCGTATTCCGGATTATTATCCTCTTTCAGTTTATTCAGTAGAAGAATACCGTCTTGAGGCGCATCCACCGTGAGGATTTCCATCTTATCGGGGCCCAAATCGCACGCTCGCTGGTATAGCAAGTCAAAGACACGAGCAGTTTCTTCCGGCTCTAACTGAATATCATATATCTCTTTGCCCCGTCCGCTAGGAACAAGCCAGTAAAGACAGAATCGGGGCACGTTTAACTCGAGCGAAAGGTCAAGTAAACTCTCGAGTTCTTCATAATTTGACCTTGTAAGGGTGATCCGAACGCCAGCTTTAACGTCTATTTCCGCACAGTTCTTCAATGCTTGCACAACCTTCTTGAAACACCCTGGCTGGTTCCTCATGGCATCATGCGTCTCCGCTTTTGCACCATCGAGCGAGATACCGACATACTCAATACCAACTGCTTTTAATCTTGCCGCGACTTTCTTCGTTATCAGTGTGCCATTGGTGCTTATAGCGCTCTTTAACCCTTTTTCCGTTGCATACCCTGCGAGTTCCCAGAAATCATTCCTCATCAGCGGCTCGCCACCGGTGAAGAGGATCAACGGTGCCCTCATCTCGGCAAGGTCGTCAATGAACGCTTTCGCCTCCGTCAAAGATAGCTCGTTGCTTATGTCCACGTCAAGTCCGGCATTGATGTAACAATGAGTACAGGCCAAATTGCACTTATTCGTGATATTCCAGAATATTATAGGTCTACGAGTTTCCGCAAATGCCAATAGCTCGCTAGGTACCTGATCTGGAGACTTCTCCCTGTACTTTAATGCTTCACTAACCGTTCCTTTTCCATGAACAAGCTGTGTAATACGGATCATGCTACTTCCTATATATTTTTAATTATATAATTTAATATAAAATTCTTTGTCTTAAAGCTATTCTTTGCCTACCTCGGCACTGTCGAATTTTTCAGTGAAAGCACTATATCTTCAAGTTTTACCGCGGAGTGCGCGGAGAACGCAGAGGCATCAGAAAACCCAAGCGTGGATTGCAAAGCTCTTAAACTCTGCGCCCTCTGCGATCTCCGCGTTGATAAATCACTGGTTTTTTAGGCAGTGCCCCTACCTCATAGCGAAAAGTCTCTCGCATTCATAGCCCCTTAAAAACGTCAGCCCAATAACTCACAACCTTATCTGTTTTCTCCGCTGCTAGTCCTGTGTACTTCGCGGCATCAAAGACCTTCTCCTTCTGCTCAGGCGTAAATTTATCGATATATGCTAATACCTCATTGTCGTGCTCAACAACCTCACGCAACGATTTATGCTCTTTATATGCCTGAACCGTCTTCCTTCGTACGTATTCATGCGCGTTTGGATGCCCGAAGTAAGAGAGGAGAATGTATAACGGTTCCGCAATAATATTATCCTTAGAGAGCGCAAAATTCGCATGCATCCGTTCACTATCCACCTCTAGCCGCTCTGTGATTCTTCCTAACTTCCTAACACAGTAATCGAAAACCACCAATAACTCCTGCGTATAGCGCTGCGATGCCGAATTCGTAAGGTCTCGTTGATGCTCCGAGATCTGGTCGAGATGCATTGTTATAGCCTGCGGCATGAACTTTTTCCACATGCTTTTTACGCCTTCAAAACTAATAGGGTTTCTTTTATGCGGCATTGTTGACGAGCCCACCTGCCCCTCATCTACCCGTTCTCGCACCTCCCCGATCTCAGTGCGCTGAAGATGACGCATATCATCGCAGAAATTGGCTAAAACCGAGAAACTACTTATAACTGAATGCACGAAATCGGACATGGGTTCAGGCGGAACTATCTGTGTGGACACAGTTGCGGGTTTTAGGTTAAGCAAAGAGAGCACCTCGCGTTCAAACTCTTCCGGGTCGTCAAAAATCAATGACGTGGCATTATATGCACCCACAGCACCCGAGAATTTACCCACTAAGTTTTCTGTTGCTTCTTGCATCTGCAATATCTGCGTGCCCCATCGGTTCACATACTGCGCAATTGCGAACCCGAAAGAAATAGGCTCTGCATGCTGCCCATGCGTCCGCCCAATTTGTAATGTGTCCTTTTCTCTACCTGCTAAATTTAGCCATGCACGCTCCAGCAAGATCATATCTGGGATAATAACGTGCTTCACGGCTTCTTTATACCTGAGCGCATTTGCGGTATCCACAACATCATAAGACGTGGCACTGAGATGCACGAACGGTTTCGCCTCATCGCTTACTCTGCGCCTAATCACATTAACAAGAGCCCGAATGTCATGTTTTGTATGCTGCTCCTCTTCATATACCTCTTCTGCAGTCACTTTTGACGCGGCATCTACTATCTCATCGCATAACTCACTCTTTAAAATGCCTAGGTGCTCGAAGACGCTCGCAACAGCCGCTTCTACTTTCGCTTTATACTGCACATAAGCCTCATCTGATAGGTATTCCCTCAATGCTGCCACAGAATACCGATAATCAGTCGGCGAGAATGCCGAGAAATCTATCTCTTCTTCCATTTTCTGTTTTTGCGTATATAAATGAAGTATAACTTCTAGCTATTTAATTTAGGACGCAGATTCTAATATTCTCCTCCGTCAACTAACCCATCAAAATATTTAAAATCCCGATTATCCGCGTTCATCTGCGTCCAATTATCAAAATTTATG
>JAYEJE010000313.1:0-4132 GCA_034660415.1 Methanobacteriota archaeon
ACAACTCTGGTAATGTAGTGGAAATTATGCGCGACAACAACATTGAAGAACGCAGCCACAGATGGAGCAGAATGCACATACGAAGACGAACCGGAAGAACCAGAACAACGAATGATATGGCTCAATATGGTGCGCTAACAGCAATTTTTTCGAATTTGGAGAGTGGAACTTATGTAAATGAGATACTCTCGGACGTGAAAGACTTTATTCGAGAGCTGCAGGACATCACACCTGAAGAAATCCATAGATCAAGAGAGCTGATAAGACCGTACGTACGCAAAGAAATGATACGCTCAGACACTAAAAGAACAACTCTTCTGAAAGAATTCATAAACTTGCTTGAAGATGGATACTCAGTTGAAAGCTGGCTTACAAAACTCAACTTTTCCAACCCCATAATGACGCCATAGAATCAAACACATTGATTCGCCTCATCTCCTCCTCGTCAAACAGAGTCCCCTGCTGCTGCCCCAACTCATAATATTCCGGCCCGATAAGCGAATTCCCACACTTGATATTATCACCCAGATTCGGCAGCACACCCTCCAGCCCCAGCTTCATTTGCTGATCTATACTCTCCCTGCTCTCATGCTCCAGCACCTTCAACAGCAGACTCATCTTCGTCACTTCAACCGCCTGTGAGTCTATATCAACACCGAAGATATTATCCAAAAGAATCCGCTTCTTTTCTGCCGTTGTTAAGTACCACTCATTCTCCTTAGCCTGAAACACCGCCTCTTTATGCTTTTTAGGCTTGTTGCTCACGTACCAATCCAGATGATACCGTAACAGATAGGTATAGGCACCAATAAGGAAACTACCGGAACCACATGCCGGATCCAGAATCTTTATATGTGCAATCTCTTCCGGCGTCTTTCCCGCAATCAACTTGCCAACAGTATTCTCCACAATATATTCAACGATATACTGAGGCGTGTAATACACCCCACCCGCTTTTTTCACTTCCGGCTTCGTCTCCACCTTCGCCTGATGCCCGGCCGTTAACCGGATGACCTTTCCCAGGAACTGCTCGTACACATTGCCCAGAATCTCAACCCCGAGCACAGAAAACTCATACGGCGACTTCGGATAATACAGATCCTGTATAATCGTCTTCAAGACCTTGTCATCTATCGTCAACGCAGGCGTTATCCCATCGCTGTTGAAATCGAATATCCCGCTATTGTATTTCGATTCCGCCAATCTAAAATGGTTCAGCAAATGCATGTACACGTCACCCGATTCGGCTTGTGTCTGCAACTGCCCGTAAGGCTCGATGCCTCGGTCTTCACAAATCCGCAAGAAGATAATTCTGTCTAATATCTTTTGCACCGCGTAGTTCAACTCGTAGATGCTCACGTTCGGATTCCGTAGCGCGATATTCTTAGCCAGCAGCTCACGCCAGTACTCTATCTCCTTCAGGAACTCGCGATCCACTTCCGCAGTACCCTTCTTGCCCTTTGTAGATTGCGCATACCGGTCGAAACTGCCCTTGAGTACCGCTTCCTTTGAGAATACGTCATAGATCGCATCAAATTTATCGAGATACTCATCAAACGTAAAATATGCAATCCGACCTATACCGGGCTTGTCCGCTGGACCAGGCTTCATCTGACAGTTGAATACCGATAACTCCTCGAAGTCCGTTACAATAGATAGTGGCAGTTTCGCGCTCCAAGCATATCGTCTCAGTTGGTATGAGGGGCTGACGTCCTCTTTTATGTTTATTGCCGGCTTCTTCGCTTCCACGAAGAATTTACGCTGGCTCCCGATTCTGAAACTGTAATCAGGTGCTCTTGTGGACAGCCCGACCTTTATTGTATCTTCGAGAACAACCTCCTTGTATTGTTCCGCAAAGCCCTGCTTATTGCTCACGTCCCAGCCCAGGGCTTCAAAGAAGGGGTCAATGAATTCGCATCTCACCTGCGCTTCCTTATATGCTGACCGCTTGTAAACGTCTATGTTCGTCCGGAACCGGTCCACGAGCGTGCCAATCTTTTGCCGTGCCTGCTCTTTCATTGTATATAGCGTATAACTTCTACATATAAATTTAATATGGGACGCGGATTTACATGGATTTACACGGATTTGATTTCTTCTGCGTTCTCTGCGTACTCCGCGTTAAACAAGTATTATTAATGTATTTTCATACTAATATAGGACAATGATGAAACATTCATTGAAAATAGGGTTTAGCTTTGGCTTAACCTCAGGAATAATCACAACTCTCGGGTTAATGGTAGGTTTAAATTCGGGTACGCATTCAAAACTAGTGGTTATTGGCGGTGTATTGACAATAGCAATAGCAGATGCGTTCTCAGACGCATTAGGCATCCACATTTCTGAAGAGTCCGAGAATAAGCACACGACGAAGGAGATATGGGAATCAACAATCGCTACTTTCGTGTCCAAATTTGCTTTCGCGTTGACATTTGTCATCCCGGTTCTGCTGTTTTCACTCACAACTGCGATTTATGTTAGCATAGTTTGGGGTTTTACTCTGTTAGGTCTTTTTAGCTTTTATATTGCTAAAGAGCAAGGCGTTAAACCCTGGAAAGTGGTTATAGAACATCTGGTTATTGCCCTGGCAGTTATAATTATAACACATTATGTTGGCGATAGGATAGCCGGAACTTTTTGTTAGCTGATCCTATTGCGTAATTGCTCAATAGCAGCAGCGCGGGTGGTTCCAGGAGACATAGTGGTCATCCGTGAGGGCGATCGTATCCCCGCAGATGGGCGCCTAATTTCTGTTGCTACGCTCGAAGTGGAGGAATCGTCGCTAACGGGCGAAAGCGTGCCCGTGCTGAAGAATATCGACACCATCGCATTACCGGAAGTACCCCTGGGCGACCGCACTAACATGGTGTTCATGAACACGAACGTCACTCGGGGCCGGGCCGAAATGGTAGTAACAGAAACCAGTATGTCCACTCAGGTAGGCCATATCGCCAAGATGTTGCGAGAGACAAAAACGATGCCTACTCCGCTTACTAAGCAGATAAACCAGCTTATCCGGATCATACTGCTAATTGCAGCGGCGTCTTTTGTAGGTGTTTTGGCCCTTGGCCTGGCTCGCGGCAACTCTTTCGATTCTCTTTTCCAACTTGGTGTTGCGCTTGCGGTCGGCTCGATTCCAGACGCCCTGCCCGCTGTCGTTACCACTGTTCTCTCCTTGGGGACAGTAGCCATGGCCAAGAAGTACGCCATAATCAAGCGTCTTTCTTCTGTGGAAACCCTCGGTTCCACCTCTGCGATCTGTTCGGATAAGACCGGAACTCTAACCATGAACCAGATGACCGTCACTACGCTCGTGCTCCCCGGTGCCAGCTACCACGTGACAGGACACGGCTACAGTACAGAGGGCAACATTAAGCGTGTCGCAGGAGAAGGCGCAACAGATCTAGATTCCTCACGTTGGAACAGTGGGCGCTGTGTTTGGTAGCCGCGGCGGCGGTACTTCTTCTGGGAGAACTCATGAAACCTCTGTTGCGACTGATCCCCCGGAAGTATAAATAGAAAGCGAGCATGTTCTTGAAATTTAGGATTTGGTGCTTATGATTTAGGAGTTCCACACATTATTGCGCACCTAGTTATGTATGGGATCAGCAAGAGCTTAACGTTATATATAATAAGGGGTATTATAGATGAAAGATCAAATCGAGGAGGTGAAGAAGAAAATGTTTGAATGCGAGAGATGTGGAATAGAAACGGAAGAGCTGAAGCTATTTGGTGAAAAACTGCTGTGCGAAGACTGTTATAACGAGTTGGAAGATGTTTTTTGCGATTACTGACGCACTTATATGAGCAAAAGGGCTACGGAAGGCGGATAAAGATACTTGGCGCGGCACTGTCGAATTATCCAGCGAGTATTTGTATAGCTAATCTTAAAAACCACGAGATTCCACAAGATTAACACAACACTATAATTTTCTTTTTTAGGAAAAAAGAAAATTTAGCCTGTGCTAAAAGAAAAAAAGTTCTTTTGGTAAAGCTTTTCTTTCCGCGAAGCGTTTTGATCAAACTTTCTTAAAGTTTGATAGAAAAGGTTTGTGAAAATCTGTGTAATCTTGTGGTCCCTAACTAAACTCTGCTTTTACTCACAGCACATACCATCGCGAAGACCATACCA
>JAYEJE010000314.1:0-4126 GCA_034660415.1 Methanobacteriota archaeon
CTCTTGAACTCATCACTCAAGGCATTGATTGACCTTTGTTATCTCATGCATATATGCCCACATCTCTGGTGTACCATAATCATCATCCAGGTATCGGTAGTTCGAGCCCTTATCTTCGAGCTCAACTGTTTCAACCTTTTTACCCTCAAAGTATTCCTCTGCAACCCTTTTTACTATATCATGTACACCCGACCCGGACTGCGCCATATCCTTCTCACGATATGCCGTGTACTGCGGCACATCAAGCATTGCTGCAACCCCCCGATGAACCCATTTTCTTGTTGAATCATCGCCATCCTTTATCTTAAGTCGTGGAGAAATTCGCATTGCACATTGTACAACATTTCTATCTAAGTATGGAACCCGTAACTCAATGGAATTTGCCATTGTAACTTTATCTTCACGTTCAAGCGTATCGTCATAGGCTAAGTCTATGTCTTCCCATAACTTGTCGTGTAGTTTCAAGAAGCCATCCTCTTTTACAACATCCTTATACCACCAATAACCTGCGAATAACTCATCCGCTCCCTGTCCATTGAACATCACTTTTATTCCGTCTTCAGATGCGGCCTTCGCTGCAAGATACATTGGTACCGCGACCTCTACCTGAAGCAGACCGTTTAGCTCGATGGTTTCGATGATCTCTGGTATTACGGCCTCCACGGTTTGCTCATCTATATAAGTCACGCGTAAATTTAATCCCAAATCCTTAGCCACCTTTACCGCATTCTTTATATCTTCTGAGTCTTTCGTACCCACGCAGTAACATTTGAGATTACATCCGAAGTCTGATATGAGCTTTGCAATCAGTACCGAATCCACACCGCCGGAGAAGATCATCCCTACTTTATCTACACCCCTCAACATCTTCTCAACTGCTTCAGTTATTGCATCTTTATACAGGGTCACGGCTTCATCGAAATCGGTAATATCAATCTGTGGTCGTTCGATTATTACGCCTTGATGTATTGCTAAACCATCTTTATTTACCCTCAATATCTTTCCTGGGGGTATACTTCTGATTTTACCCTCGGTGTCATAAAGACCTTTCTTCTCAGAACAAAAATAAACACACCCTTCCTCTTCTACGTAATATATCGGCTTTATACCTGCCGGGTCTCTTGCAACTACAACTTCATCTCCATCTGTCACTGCGAAGACATACATGCCGTTTAACATCTTAACGACAGACTGCACGGTTTTCAGCAAATTGCCATCGTAGATCTCCTCTATCAGATGCAATAGAATCTCGCTACTGTTATCTCCATCTTCTAATGCATGGTCTTTACCAAATAGACTCCTTAATTCCTGGTAGTTGTATATCTCGCCATTGTGTACTAGCGATAAAGAACCATCACAAGACCGCAATGGCTGTATCTCACCTGCCTCGCCTCTAGCAATACTCAACTCCGAATGCCCAAGACAAACTTTCGCCTTTTCTCTGCTTTCCAAATCGCTTATCTCGCTACTCCCTTGTATCTCGCCATCTGTATATAATCCATGCGCATCGGGACCTCTATGCTCTGTCTTTTGCAGCATATCGGTAACGATACGCGTCGGCACATTTTCCTTAGAAAAGTACCCACATATCGAACACATAGTATAATATAACTATAGATATACAAGCATAAATAGGCTATTTGAGGATAAATAGGAAAATAACGTGATTTTCTGAAGATTCAGAGTATTTGTATAGCGGAATAAAAAACCACGAGATTTCACTAGATTGTGATAATTTGAGTAAATGGTTTTCTGCGTAAATCAGCGTCCTAAATAGGTGGAAGTTATACTTTATATACAATCAAAAATAAACGCCTGCTAATCCAGTTATTGTTTTCAGCAGTCACCTCCTTATCGCTGCTCTTGATCTCCTCGACATTACTGTCTATCATAGCGCCACATCACCGGACGTTCTGGTTTGCTGTATTAACACTTCCTCTTCAAGGACATCTTCCACACCCTTCTCGATTATGTCAAGTCCCTCCCTCAGCATCTCTTCTTCTATAATCAATGACGGGAGGAATTTCAGGACGTTATCTTCTGCTCCTGCCAGTTCAATAATCACATTCCCGTCGAAAGCAGCCCTCGCGAGGTTCTTGCAGAAGCCTCTGTGTGGTACATCCAGCCCATATATGAGCCCGCGACCACGAACGTCAGCCTCTAACTCCGGGTGCCGATCTCTAATAGTTTCAAGACGCTGCCTCAGTATAGATGACTTCTTCTTAATCTCTCGTTCCAGTTCATCCGTCTTCCAGTAATTGAATAATTGCGTAGCAGCCACGAAAGCCAGGTTGTTACCCCGGAAAGTACCTGTGTGTTCTCCCGGCTTCCATATATCTAACTCCGGCTTCATCAATACAAGCGATAGAGGAAGACCACCTCCAATGCTCTTTGAGAGCGTAACAATGTCGGGCTTGATACCTGCGTGTTCAAAACTGAAGAAACGCCCGGTACGTCCGTTCCCCACCTGAATATCGTCTACAATCAACAGTATCTCGAACTCATGGCAGAGATCAGATAATTGCCTGAGCCAGTTAATGCTTGAAACATTCACCCCTCCCTCACCCTGAACTGTCTCCACAATTACTGCTGCTGGATCGTCCAGACCGCTGCTGCTGTCTTCCAGGAACTTACGCAAGTAATCAACTGTGTTGATTGTATCGCCAAAGTAGCCGTCATAGGGCATGAATGCGACATTGTTTCGACTGATAAACGACTCGTCACGGTAGAAGTCATTCCCGGTTATAGAAAGCGACCCCATAGTCAATCCATGAAATGCGTTGGTAAATGCGATGATGTTGGACGTGCCCTTTATCATACGAGCAAGCTTCAACGCGGTCTCAACAGCATTTGTACCCGTAGGACCCGGAAACTGTATCTTGTAGTCGAGGTTACGTGGTTCAAGGATGATCGAGTAGAAAGACTCAATGAAACGTCGTTTACTCGTTGTTGCCTTATCAAGACCGTGAACGATTCCGTCCTTTTCTAGGTACTCTATTAAAGCCTTTGTTACCTGTGGGTTGTTGTGTCCATAATTTAAAGTTCCTGCACCTGCGAAGAAATCTATGTATCTGTTGTTGTTTTCATCATAGATGATTGACCCACGTGCGTGGTCAAAAACGGTAGGGAAAGCGCGTGAATATGTTCTTACCTCTGACTCCTTCTCCTTGAACACTTTTAAACCCCCTGATCCCTCGTCTGGGACCTCCTCCGGTGCATGTGTAAAAGGACCTATGCGCAATAGAAATTCCGGTGGGTGTTCGTTTCCGAAGTCTTCCCCTTTTAGAAACTCCTGCCTCTCTATGGTTGTGTTGAGGTAGTTGGCAATAGATTTGAAGAGCGTGAGTGACTTCCTGTTGAGTAGCGTTACACTCGTCTCCAGATATGTCACCTCTTTTAAATATTCCTCGGACAGCAAATACTTTACCATCGCCGAGGCGACTCCTTTTCCTTGCTGACGTCGCGTGACTGCCACCTGCCAGATGAACAAGACATCTGATTTCTCCGGTGGTTTGTAGGCTGAGAGGAAAGAGACAATACCATTATCACTTTCTCCGATTACACAGGTCTCCCGGAAGTGCTCACATAAAACCAAGTAACTATACCGCGAATTCAAGTCAAGTGGCGGTGAACGCTTGACAAGACTCCATATTGCATCGCCATCTCCTACCGTAGGATGACGAAGGCGGAATTCACCATATGTCCCCACCTCTTCTACTCTACCAGTAGTAGTATTATTATTATTGCTATTGCTATTACCATTCATCGTACCTATAAAATAGTTATAATCTACAAGCTTAAAAAGAGGTTATTTGTTGATAACTAAGATAAATACTAAATTTTCTGGAGATTCGGGAGTTTCATATATTTATCTTCAGAAATTTCAGTTATAAGAAACAAAATAAAGATACCGCAAGGAGGAATGAAGGAAGAGATGAGAGTAGCGATAATATACAACAGGGATTTGACCGGTGTGATCAACCAGTTCGGTATGCAGAACAAAGAAGTGTACAGCACAAAGACGGTAAAGAAGGTGGCGGAATCGCTGGAAAAAGAGGGGCATAACGTTCGTGTTATTGATGGTAATATGTACGTAATCGAGAAATTACAGGAATTTATGCCGCGG
>JAYEJE010000315.1:0-4085 GCA_034660415.1 Methanobacteriota archaeon
TGTTACATACGCGATATAAAAGGAGATAAAAAGGTCTCAATTGTGTCAGAAACAAGTTAGAACTCGATGAGTACAGCAAAAACCTTTATAGAAAAAAGGTTTATCCAAAACCTTTTATCCGCGATTTACCAGGCGGTAAAAGACTCAATATCTTCTCTTGCATTACTATTTGCTTAACCTCATCCTTGTTTTCCGCGCGGTCAACAAAGAATCTCATAATCTCCTTTGAAAGCGCATTTTTATCCGTATCGTCGCCCGGCTCGAGCTCTACGAAAATATCTAACTTGTCCTTTTGTGAACAAGGGCATGCAACCAACCTATGCTTTTCGATACCGATACACAGACCTAATTCAGCCTTAAAATACTTCCTCTTACCTCGTACCATAAAACTTCCTTTCTTTATATACTCGCCAGAAGGCGGTGTCTTACTCACCTGCTCGCCCACAACGCAATAACATTCACCCTCATAGAACCCATATTTCCATAGATTGGAATAAGAAGCGGCAAATTGCGCTATTTCCTTTAGCCCTGACTCGGATATCTCTTTACCGCCCGCTTTCGCTATTACCACCGGTGCACCCTCCGCCTGCGTATGGAAGAAAAGGTCATTGGGTTCCATATGCTTCTTCGCCAGTATCTCATTGGTAGTTGCGTCTTTCCCTCCAACCACAAGAAAACCATCTGAAGTCTCAAACCATCTAAACTTCTCATACCATTCCTCCTTCTCAGTCCGGACTTCTTTTTTCGTTGGTATCAACTCCTCTTCTATACGTACTTCCTTCTCCTTCTCTGTCCTTATCTTCTCCTTCGTCATCTCTATCGCAGGCTCGACCCCTTCTCTCTTCTTCCTGAATACCTTCGCCTTATCATAATAGGCACCCGCATTCTTATGCAAAGAAACAGAAGTATCTATCTCAAGCGAGATGTCAGTGTCTGGTAGTGTTAGTGTAACAACCTTCCTTTTTTTATCTGGCTCCTGTAGCATCTCCTCTAGCTCGAGATAGTGGGCGTAGATCATATCGCCCTTTTTTGTGCTTTCTGCCTCTTTTAGTTCGAATTTATGGAGTGCTTCAAGCTGCTCATTCAAAATCCGCTCATATTTGCCTATTACCGTATCGTGCTCAGACTTTGCTTGCTCTTCTACTACTTCTGCTATTTTCGTGCTGAAGTACTCGTCTGCAGCATCATTAAGAGACGGAAAAAACTGCTTCTCCTTGTTCTCATAGCTGCTTAACTCAAACGGGACAAAATCGATCTTATCTTCTCCTTCTAGCACTATGTGCGCTTTCAGCTTGGATATGTCATTTGTTATTATCGGCTCGAATAGGGTGTGTATAGTCTCATGAATAGCGTTTATTTCGGTTGCTGTGAGTTCATCAGCCCGCATTCTTTTGTCTATGCCCGCCTTCGCACACACTTCTTCCGCGTATAGACCACCGAAACTCAGCTCTGAAGCAAGAACACTGGCTATATCTTTATCCCGCTTGCAGAGATTCATCAAATCGGATTCGCTCATTGTCAATGGATTTGCTCTTGAAGGTGGGCGCTCATACTTCTCGCCCACTTTTATCTTCCTTGACGCAAAGCTCTTTCTTCTTAATGGCAACAAGATAGTCCCATCTTCGTCAACAACCACTATGTTACCCCTTGGAAGCAACTCAGCTATCAAACGGAGCTTTTTATCCCACCGCTCTATCGTTATCTCCACTATTCTATCAAAGTCAAGTTGCCGTATTTGGGCGATTCTGGCGCCACTGAGATGTTTCCTGAGGTACATTGCGAAGTTAGACGGCATTCTCGGCGAAGCCCTCTTATATTTAGTGAGATGTATTCTCTTCCCCGCTTCGATTATCAAATCAAGTGAGCCCTTATGATGCAATTTTAGCCTTATCTCTTCTCTACCCGGTTGATATGCTTTCACGAGTCGTGCACCTAATAGCTCTTGTAATTCAATAACGATGGCCGCTATGTCCACACTGCTCATTGATTCTTTCATTAAATACACGTTCCCAAAAGAGAAAAGGGTTTAAAACAAAACCAAGCAAGAAGTGGTATTATGCGAACATCTCACCCGGCACCTTAGGACCTGTATAAACCCTATGCGCGTCACCCATAATCTTCTTTATTGCTTGCTCAAAGTCTTCCATAGCTATTGCTTTCTTATCCCATTTTACTGCAAGCATGCCTGCTTCAATAGATATTGCCGTTATATCCGCGCCAGTGGCATTTTCTGTAAGGCCTGCCAAAATATCTATATCTACGTCCTTCTTTAACTTCATCTTAGCTGTATGGATCTGGAATATCTCCTTCCTGCCTTCCCTATCAGGTTTAGGTATTTCTATGATGCGGTCAAATCGTCCAGGGCGAAGCAAAGCAGAGTCGAGAATATCAGGTCTATTTGTTGCTCCTATTATTCGCACATCACCTCTCTGATCGAAACCGTCTATCTCAGCTAAAAGTTGCATCATCGTGCGCTGCACTTCACGCTCTCCAGTCGTGCCATCTTCCAGTCTCCGAGCCGCTATCGCATCTATCTCATCAATAAACACTATGGATGGTGCTTTCTCCTCTGCTAACTCAAAAAGCTCCCGTACCATCCTTGCACCTTCCCCTATGTATTTCTGCACTAATTCTGAGCCAACGACCCGTATAAACGTGGCGGCGGTACGATTTGCCGCGGATTTCGCAAGCAATGTTTTCCCGGTGCCCGGCGCACCAACCAGGAGAACACCCTTTGGTGGTTCCACACCTATACGTTCAAACATCTTTGGTTTTGTCAGTGGTAGCTCTACCACTTCCCTTATCTCCTCTATCTGCTTATTCAACCCGCCTATTATCTCATAGCCCACATCTGGTGATTCTATTACTTCCATACCATATACCGCAGGGTCTTTTGCAGATGGGAGCACACTCACTACCGCTAGCGATTGTTGATTCATGCCTACCTGAGCGCCCGGAACAACTTCTTTTGTGTCTATAAACTGCGAGTAATTTACAACGAATTTAGGGCCCGTGCTGCTCTTTACTACCATCCTTTTATTGTCTATTACCTCTACAACAGTGCCTATAATAAGCGGTGATGCGCGCAACTTTTCCAGTTCTGATCTTAACTTCCTTACCTCGCGCTCATATTGCATTCGCATCGCTTCGTAATCTCTTCCCCCCTCCTCTATCTGCGCTAGTTGCCCTTTCAGTCCATAGTTCACTTCCTCTAACTGCTTTATCCGGTCCAGGAGGAATCGCGAATATTCATCACCCTCTGGTGCACTGCCACTGCTTGCTTTCATTTTACCACTATTAGTTACTTCTTCTCTTTGTATTATATATACTTGACATAAAATGACAGAGTGTGAAGTGTGTGGTGCGGAAATAAAAGGTGCGGCACAATACGTAGTAATAGGCGACTCAAAGCTGCGGGTATGTAAAGCGTGTGCACACTATGGTACCGTTGTAGTGGGAAATAAGAACGTAATGGCTGGACCGATGGCACATGCAAAGGCTAATAGCCGCTTATATGAGCAGATGAACCATGATCTGGAAGTGGAAGTAGAGGAGGATTACGGAAGAAAGCTAAAAGAAGCGAGGGAAAAAGCAGGGCTAAAACAGACGGAACTCGCAAATCGAATAAATGAAAAGCAATCGTTACTGCGGAAGATAGAAAACGAGGAGATAGTACCAAGTGACGACGTAATGCGGAAAATAAAGCGTGTTCTTAATCTTTGACTCTCTATTGCTCGGATAGCGGTCTTAACAGGCTGAGGAGTATCATGCTTACAATCATGCATATTGCCAACGCGGATATGAACGACCCAAATCCGCCTATTAATTTAAACCCATCATAATATATCATGAGCTTCACACCGCTGATAATTGCAACGAGTGTGAAAGTTGCGCAGATAGCAAGAAATAGGCCTTTAATAAGTGATTTAAAATTATCTTTCTCTTTACTCTTCTCTTTGCCTCGCGATTCGTAAAACACAACGAAGATAATGAAATTAATGGCGAAAATCAACAAAATGTAAGGTCCCGGGATGGGATTTCCTTCCTTTGAGAAGAAGATCAAGCCAAAAGCTATGTAAAGCATG
>JAYEJE010000316.1:0-19417 GCA_034660415.1 Methanobacteriota archaeon
ATGCAGGTAAGATTCAGAAAGCGTTCTTGAACACGAAATACACGATAAAAGGTGGTGAAGTAGTGGTAAAGGACGGCGAAGTGGTTGCGACACCTGCTGGGAAGACGTATTTCGTGACGCCTGAATGTGACGATAAGCTGACAGATGAGATGGTGGTCAAGTTGAAGGATAAGTTTGATCGTTACTACTCGGTGACATACAATAATTATGCTGTGCAGGACGCTTACGTACCGAATCCATACGAGATAAAGGCGCCCTGGAGGAGCTAATATAGGAAGGAGGAAAGAAAAAAATGCAGACGATAAAATTGAATTTAAAGGATGAAGTTACGAGCGGAGTTGCGAAGATACCCGTTGAGGTGGATTCATTGACTCCGGATAAACTGTTTGGTAAGACGGAAGCGGAGATAAAGGCGGTCATGGTCTGGTGGGGCAACAAAGAAGAGAATACGGGCGATCTGTTCGATGTGAGCGTAGATGGAACTGCTGGTAGTGCGGACGACGTGAAGATCGTGCTGGATGGCGATTTGTCTCGTGTGAAGCTGATAGGTGCGAGCATGAAAGCAGGCGAGATAGAGGCTAACGGTGACGTGGACATGCACTGCGGTGCGATGATGAACGGAGGAAAAATAACCGTAACGGGTAATGCAGATTGCTGGGCTGGTCGTGAAATGCACGGTGGAGAACTGGTTATAAATGGAGATGCCGGGGCTAACCTCTGTGCTATGTACCGGGGTGAGATGACTGGTATGACAGGCGGAAAAGTGACGCTTGGCGGCAATGCCGATGAGTGTGTCGGGCAGTACATGGCTGGTGGCGAGATAGTGATAAAAGGCAATGCGAGAATGCTTGCCGGATTGAACATGCACGGCGGTAAAATAGTGATAGAGGGCGATGCGGTTATGCCTGGTGCGGATATGACGAGTGGTGAGATAACGGTGAAGGGTACGGTGCAGGATATGATGCCTTCGTTTAAGTTGGAGGGTACGGAATCAATAGACGGTGCGGAATACAAGAAATACAGCGGTGATCTCGCAATGACTGCGAAGAAGGCTAAAGGAACACTGTATGTGAAGTGAGTGAGGGGGGGCATCCCCTCTTTTATTTTTAACCACAAGATTACACGGATTTTCACGAGATATTAGGATAATACTGTGGGGCTAATATTAATTGGGTTATTTCAGGGTAAAGAAGAATCTAACAGTGAATTACGAAGTAACGCACAAATATGAATAATCCCGAGAATATCAAATAATGGTTAATGTGGTGGATGTGTTTGAGAATGGTACGAATAAGGTGGTGAGGGTGAAATGAATGAGGAGAATGATTTAGAAGGCAGAACAAACTAAAATCAATTATTGACACGGATTAACGCAGATTAACACAGAAAAAATCAAATCCGTGTAAATCCGTGTAAATCTGCGTCCTAAATTGTCTTAAACTCTGCGCCCTCTGCGATCTCCGCGTTGATAAATCCCTGGGTTTTTTAGACAGTGCCATTAAAATAATATATAATAAATACTTTCTTTTCCTAATCCTTATTCAGTAAAGGCTAAAAAAGCAGGAACCCCAAGACATGAGCGAAGAAATGATACTGCATCCGAGACCAAGCGCGATAGTAGCTGCGCTTTATACGCTCCGTGATTTAGATGTGGACGTTGCGATTCTGCATGGCCCACCGGGCTGCAGTTTCAAGCACAGCCGACTGCTTGAAGAAGACGGTATGCATGTTTTAACCTCTGCAATGAATGAGAGTAATTTCGTGTTCGGAGGACAGGAAGCGCTCGTGAGAGTACTGAAAAAGGCAGAAGCGATGTTCCAGCCGGAATTGATGGGCGTAGTGGGTACCTGTGCGAGCATGATCATCGGTGAAGACCTGTCTCAGACGATAGTGGACAGCGGCGTAGGCTGCAAGGTGATTGCGGTAGACGTGCATGCGGGTTACCGTGACAACACCGTAGGCGTTATCTTAACTCTGGAGTCCGCATATAAAGCAGGTATAATCAGCAGTAATGAGTTTGAACGTCAGAAGAGAATGCTTGAAGCGGCAACTACATTAGAAAAGGAAGTAGGAGCAGCAAGTAAAAGCTTTATCCCACCATCCAAAGGCGATTCTAAAATAGACGTTGCTCGTAGGTTGCTTGAGCTTATAGACGCGGGGAAAAGGGGTGTGTGCGTTTTAAATGCGAAGAAGGAGACGGCATTCATGTTTGCGGACATTTTAAGAGCTGTTAATAAAGTCACTGCGGCTTCGCAAATCGTTAATATCGCGAACCTTGATATAAACGTAGGCGTGAGAAAGATCCGAGGCTATTCGGCGATAATTCTTGATGAGTTAGCCGCGGACGGTATCAAGATAGACCATCAAATCGGCGGGTTGGATGAATATGCGGTTGCAGGCGATAAAGCTGCTGCTATTATCAAAGAGCTCTATTCAGATTATGACTTTGCAGTTTTATTAGGCATTCCGCATGGCGTGCCATTAGCGAAGTATAACATAAAAATGGAGATATTCTCGGTTACTAACGGTCCAAGGACAATCGAGCCGTTAAAATGGCTTGGTCATGACTATGCAGTGCTTGAAATAGACCTCCATCCTAAGACGATGGGTGCTACTGGTATCATCCCTTCGGAGTTTGGTGATTCTCTATTGAAGCTGAAAGATGCGCTTGTTGTGTAACGATATTTTGTATTCATCTGACACACCTTCGCAGTGAAGGAAATTACTCCAACTTACTCTCTCTCCTTAAAGGATGGTGAGAACAACGGAAACCACCGCCCCATGTAGCGACCTTATCATAAGGTAGCACTATTACTTCCTGGCCTCTTTGACGCAGTTCTTCTGCAATTCTGTGGTGCTGTTTGTCCACAATACATGTCTTTTCATCAAGCACAAATAAATTCGCGCCTAACTTTTTCGCTTCTGCTACGCTCACTTCGATAAAGTCCCAATCCTTTATGGATTTGGGCAATTCGCTTAAAATTGCTTCCCTGCATATAACTCCCAATCTCGGGCGTGGAAGAGACAGTACACAATCAAGATGCTCGAATTTCGGACTTATTTTGATTTCATACACCTTATATTTAGGCCCTAAGTATTTCTGTAGCCACTCAATCCCAGCTTTATTGCTTCCGCGTCCGGAGTTTCCTACGTAAATTTCATAACCATTAAGCAATACATCGCCGCCTTCTAAATAAATACCCTCTTCACCAAAGGCTGGCGAAACAGCCGGCACAGCAACATAATTCGCAGTGCTGTTATTAAGACGTTCTTTCAGTATAGGTCTTATAGCATACCTCTCCTTTGCCCGCATAGGTATTTTAATGGCCGTTTCAATAACATTATTGCCGATAACCAGTATTGGGTCCCGGGCGTAAAGGAACATGCGCCCTTTCTGCACATCTTCAAGGTACTCCTTTTCTTCAGGCTTGGTTAAGCGGTGAGTGCGGTGGACTATTACGCCCCTGTCCTCTAAGACCTTAGCTAATCCATTAATCTGCCCTATTACTTCTTCCGTTGTTTCTGGATCAACATCCATTGCGTTTCTGCCACCATATTCTTTCATCAAATCGCTGTATTTTGAATCATAGATAAAACTGACACTCCTAGCATAATTGGGAATGACCAGATCATCTCCAATCCCCACAATTACCTCTTTCAGATTCCCCCATTCATGATTAACTTCTATCATTCTTCTGCCTTCAGCGGAAAGACCACCAGTGACAATTTCCTGTGCATGACTTGAAACTGTTGGAGTTATTGTTACCGTAGGTGTAGTTGTTTCTTCCTCAATGCATCCGGTAAACATGGCAACTGTAACAATTGCACATACCAGAAGAAAATCTATGCCTATCCTAAGTTTCGCCACTAGCATTGTTAATGCACTCCCTTTTGTATTCATTTTAATAGATGTTAGGATTGCATATATATATATTTACATAGATGCTCTTCGGTTTTGACGTATATAAATACTTTTCGGGTCAATCGAGCGGAGATAGGACAAAGAGGCGGAAAAGGGCAAGAAAGCATAAAAACCAACTAAAAATGATTATTGACTCAGATTAACACTGATTAACGCAGAAGAAATTAAATCCCTGTAAATCTGCGTTAATCTGTGTCTCAAAAAAAATCATTGGAAAATGTTAGTACCGTTCTGGTAACTTATTATTTGTGAGTGCCCTTACGCTAATACATGCACACCAACGATCATCGGATACGTGCCATATTCCAGCCGGTTACTGCCGTAATCTGTATACGTGAGCCCGATAGCAAGATAAGTGTCATTCTTCCTCAAGTATCTGAGCATTCGCCACCCGTAAGTCCAGCGATGCGTCCTCTTCAGTTCGTTCCAGGTATTATAAAAGTCACTGCATCTGCATGACCATCTTCGGTATACCCTGCCGGAAGCGTCTTTGAAGTTGAAACGGATGTATAGCTCATGACTCTTCCTGCCCTTCTTCTTCTTTCGCTCTTCATAAACTTGCAATATGCGTGGCTTTATCAATCCCAAACTCCTGCCTCTTTTAAATACCGTATCTACGGACTCGTCAGCATAACGATCCAAGAATTCACGCCTCTTTTCTGCGTTCAATTCACGCGCCGGACCGTCACAAAAGACAAAATAACGGTCCTCTTTTCGTGGATGTCTACCTCTCCATCTATCAACAAATACCTTCGAAATGCCGAGTGTTTTGAATTTTTCGTTTCCCGAACTGAAAACGTCAGACTCATAAACGCCTTGTGGTCTTATCCATTCTCCGTTTTCGTCTATGCCCGCGATGCAGACTTGTCCCTTCTCTGGTCTCGCAACTGCGAGTACGGTAAGGTTCGATGATTTCGCATGACTTAACGCACGGATGTCCGTAGCAAGTTTAGCAATTCGCGCGTTTTTACCTGCATTTGCTCTCTTCTCGCCCCTAGCTTCAGAAGCGTTCTCTATTCTTAACACATCGCCTGCTTTTAGCTCGCCACGGCGCACAACTTCGGCTTTGTCATCCCATAATGATACCCGCGTGTAATCGTATTCATCGGCTATTATGAGATCAACGAATTCTTTCGCTTCATCAGCAGAGCTAAAAGCTAGTATTCGAAGCACTTTTCCGGTTATAGTCGCCATTATTGAAGCACCTGCATTTGCAGTGATGATAATATAATATTTAAGTTTAAGCCGGAAAATAATAAAGTAACATTCCTAATTTTATACTAAATCTAAAATTAATTATTGACACAGATTAACACAAACCTTTTTGCAAGCAAAAAGCTTTACCAAAAAATATGATGAAAAGAGCAGTGCCGTTAAAAATAGCCCAGCAAGTCCAACAAAGGGAAACAAAAAATCCGTGTAAATCCGTGTAAATCTGCGTCCTAAATTAAATTTATAGGTAGATGTTATACTTTATTTATATATACACAATAAAAAATGTCGACCCCAGCAAAGCACAAAAAAGGTGCGAAGAAGCAATACAAATGTGCTATAATTACTATAAGCACATCAAAATACTGGAAAAAGGAAGAAGGAGAAACTGACGTCGCGGACTTATCAGGCGAAATAGCAAAAGAGCTTGTGACCGGAAACGGTCATGAGGTCGTTTATTATACCATCGTGCCTGATGAGGAAGACAAAATACACGAATGCGTAACAAAAGCTTTGAATTCCGATGCCGAATTCATCATCACCTCAGGCGGTACGGGATTGACAAAGAACGATATTACAATAGAAGTTGTATCAAAGCTCCTGAAGAAAGAGATTTCGGGCTTTGGCGAGCTCTTCCGGCGGATAAGTTATGATGATGTTGGTACTGCAGCGGTATTGAGTCGTGCAATTGCCGGTGTGATAGCCCAGAAGGTGATTTTCTGCCTGCCTGGCTCGCCCAACGCTGTTAGATTAGCATTAACTTCGATAATCATGCCTGAGATCGCGCATATAATGAAGCATGTGCAGGAACGACGAGACAACGATCTAAATAAAGAAAAGAAGACTTCATAGCTTTGGTAATGCTTTCACTTCTGAAGAAAGGTTTGATATAAGAACCACCCGACTTATCTCTGATTCATCTACAATCTTATAGTTATATCCTGAGGCAGTCAAGTGCTCTGCAATTTCACCTGCAAATTCTTTTACTTCTGTATGTGAGGGCATAACCGCCCTACTCAATCGCTTTCTTGAATACCCAATGTGCATGTATGCCTTCACCTCGACGAAATCGGGATTTGCAGTTTCTAACAGTTCCGCATAGCCTCCAGGATCTACCATATTCGTCCCTGCCATAGCGGTTATTCTTATCACCGTTCTCTCTTTCATCCTTTTCATCACTTCCAGCGATTCCTGTATCTGAGCCCAATAGTCTGCATGTGCGACCCTTTTGTAAATTGCTTCATCGGGTGCATTCAGAGATATATACAATTGAGACGGGTGTATCTCGCGCAGCACAGCAGGATTCGTACCGTTTGTCACCACAAAAGTGGTCATCCCGTGCGAATGGAATTCCTGTATAAGCTCCTGTAAATGTGGATACAAAGTAGGCTCGCCAATGAGCGAAATGGCGGCATGTTTAGGCTCTTCTGCCTCTGCAAATGCGGCCTTGCTTGTCTTAGCCGAGCCTTTGAATCCGGAAATGAGCCGACGTTGCTCTTTCATACAGCCTTCGACTATCTCTAAAGGTGTATCCCATGCAACAGCCTCCTCCCCTATGTTAAACGCCTCAAGAGGGCGCCAGCAATGGATACATCTCTGGTTGCAGAAGATACAAGGCGTCATCTGGACACATCTATGCGCACTAATACCGTAAAATTTGCCCTTATAGCAGTTTCCCTCCGCTCTAATAGACCGTCTTAACCATAAACATGTTTTCACCGCACTGTGCTTGTGTGGAGCTACAAAATGGTATCCCTGTTTTTCCAATGTCGCCTCATAGTAATTCGATATAGCCTTCGGTTCCATTCACAAGCACCTCCATGTCATCCTTTATCTGCTCAGCTTCGATCAGGTCAATTTCAAGCGAGTCAACCACTGGTATCTCTGCTATGATCGCACCAACAGCCACTATTGTATCGGAACGGCGATTAATCATGGCACAAGGGCTCTTGCCGTGCTTTTTTAGCTGGTATATGACATAAGAGCCAACAGTTGAGCCCTTACCTCCGGGGAATATCAAAATGCGATTCGTTATATTCTTACCATAGATGTCTAGTGACTTATCTACGATGATGCCTGTGAGAGGGTCCACAGCACCGAGGAAGGAGATCTTTTGCTTTGATAATAATACTTTTCCTGTGGCTGTACCCTTTGAAATACTCCTGCCTTTTATCTTCATTATTCTCTTATATGGATGAAAGAAGTAATAAATCTTGTAGGTGATAGAAATGGAGGAAAGAGCGAGAGGGGTAACTGAGAAGGAGCAAAAGATGCAGGCGGAGGCGCAATCTTTGCTTTTACAATTGCGACAGTATCAGGCACAGGCGGAGGCAATAACTCAGGAGTTGTCCTTTGTTGGGCAGGCATTAGCTGAGCATGATAAGGCGATAGAGACGATAAAACAGTTGAAGAATCTGAAAGTGGGGGACGAGCTTATGGTGCCTATAGGTGCGAACTCGTTGATCTATGTCTCAGTCAGCAATATAGATACGATTATAGTCCAAATAGGTGGTGGAATAAGTGCCGAAAAAGACCCGGATTCTTCGATTGTCTTTCTCACAGAAAAGAAGACTCAATTAGAGGGTACACAGCGTGAGATGGCGGGTGCACTGCAAAAAATGGAGCAAGAGGCGCAGAAATCGCAGGCACGATTGCAAGAACTCACTTCCGGACCGGGCGGGCAAGGTTAGACTTGAGAGAGAATAAGAAGGGAGAAGAGAGAGGGGAGAAGGGCGAAAGTAAAAGAGAGCAAAAATGTTTGACGGGCTGAGGAAGAAGATTGGCGAATTTCGCGAAAACGTAGTGGAGCGGATAAAGGCGAAGGATGAGAGCGAAGAGCTAGAGGAAGAAAGGGTAGAGGAAGTAGAAGAGGAAGTAACAAAGGGTATTGGGACGAAGCTAAAGGAGAAAGGTAAGGCGATATTAGATCGCGAGACTATTTTGGATGAGAAGGATTTGGAAAAGCCGCTGGAAGGGCTGGAGCTGGCTTTATTGGAGAGCGATGTTGCGTTCTCAGTAGCCGAGGAGATAAAAGTCAGTGTGAAACGCGAATTAGTAGGTAAGAGACGGAAATGGGGTGCAGATACAGAGGTATTAGTGGAAGAAGCGGTAAGGAATGCGCTATTAAATGTCTTTTCCGCTGATTCGGAACTTGATTTTGATGCGTTTGTAGATAAGGGCAAAAAACCCATAATTATCGTTTTTGTAGGTGTGAACGGCACGGGTAAGACCACGAGTATAGCGAAAGTGGCGAAGAAATTACTTGGTACCGGTCATTCAGTGGTGATTGCGGCTGCCGATACATACAGGGCTGGGGCAGCAGAACAGATAGAGACACATGCATCAAATCTGGGGGTAAAAGTGATTAAGCATCAATATGGTTCAGATCCTGCAGCAGTTGTATATGACGCGAATAAATATGCGGGTGCAAATAGGATAGATGTGGTTCTGGCAGATACCGCAGGAAGGATGCACACATCCATAAATCTTATGGAGCAGTTAAAGAAGATCTGCCGCGTGACCAAGCCGGACATGGTGCTATTTGTGGATGAAGCGGTTGCAGGTAACGATGCGGTAGAAAGGGCGAAGAAGTTTAATGCAGATATAGGTATAGATGCTGCAATATTGACAAAGGTGGACGTGGATGCGAAAGGTGGAACAGCTATTTCCATTGCTCATTCTACTTCCAAACCCATTCTGTTCCTGGGTAAAGGTCAAGATTATGATGATTTAGTGGAGTTTGATGCGGTATGGCTCGTAGATAGGTTATTAGGCGAAAACGGAGGAGAGAGAAGAAATGCTTCTTGAAGAATATAAAAACACGATTTTGAGTTTGGTGAAGGAAAATGAGGATGTGAAGAGACTGATAGGGCTATTTCATCTTATGGATGGATGTACAACAGAAAAAGCGCTTGTGAAGAACTTCAATGCACTGACTGGAAAGGACTGCAAGGATCTGTTAAAATTGCTTATAATGAAACAGATACTGAAAGTAGGGGCACACGACGCATATCTTTGCCTATCAGGCTATGAAGATATCTTCAATGTTTTAGCCGCGGAATATTCACCGCAGCCAGGCGATTTATTGGCCTGTTTTGAAAAAGCGGTGGAAGAAGAGGATAAAGCGACACTAAAAGCGCTATACTTACTTTTGAATCTGGGACGGCACGGCCTTCTCGGGTCCACGCAATATGAAATTCTAAAAACTGATATTTCTGAGATATTCACTCCTGCTGTCTTTCAGTCCGTAGAAGAGCGATTGATCAGAGATAGAATCTGCGTGTATGGCGAAAAGTATGAAACGGAATTCCTCGATTTATATCAGAGTGACGCTAAAAAAAGCGAATTAAAAGAGCGGATGTGGGCGTGGAAAGCGAAAGAACTCGCAGATCGGCCCGTGAAAAAACAGCTTGAAAAGGAGATAGGAGAACTTGTGAGGGGCGCAAGGGAGAGAATGAAAGGGCGAGGACTTGCTGATACTCTTGGTATACCAGAAAGCGAAACCGTAGAGGAGACGTCAGGATATTTCAGCGGGTTCGAGATGGATGACTCATTTCTATTTCTTACAAGTGACCTGCTTTTAGAGCACGACACAGAGCATATAGTAATTGTTGATAGCTACTTATCGAGATTTGAGGTGCTGGAGTGGAAGAACTTTCCGGTGGTTTTTGTAACTGATGCAATGCCGAGATGGCTAGGGAAAACGGGTGCTGTCTTTAAAGCTGCCTATCCAAAGTTATCGGATCGAAAGATAGCAATAGCAGTGCCGAATAAGGGTGCATACTCAAATTTCAAACAGAGACTCCTTTATCTGCTCCTGGATCGGTTAGAGGTAGAAGAATTGTCGGAATTACAGGGGTAGGTGATACAATGAATGGCAACTAAATTGCAAAATTTAAAATGCAAACTTTGACTTTTGCAGTTTGCAATTACGATCGAAAAATCCATCACGAGATAGAGGCGCCCTCAATGACTTTTAACTGCTCCTGCACCAGTTTCCTCGCTTCTTCCAACGAAAACGAGAAATCTGCCACAATATTACCATTAAGTATCATCGGTTGTAGTAGCGGCACCTTATCTTTCGGTGGGGCCTCTTTTGCCAATCTAATCACGTCATTACCCGCTCTAATCGTACCGGAACCTCTATAAACCTGTTTCTTCCCGCCTCGCTTACCTCTCTTTGCACATGGCTCTCCGTCCCGTTCTATTATATCCAGTGCGAGATCTATGCTCTTAGCATTTGAAACGCTAGTACCAACGCCAAATCCGGCTACGACATCTCTCAATTCGACTACGGTCTCTTCATCTATGCCACCACTTATGAATATCCCTACGTCCTTAAACCCCCTAACGTCAAGCTCCCACCTTACTTCCTCTACGATCTGTCTGAAATCGCCCTTCCTCGAAGTGGGCGTATCTAAACGGACAGCATGTAAAGACTCGCCAAGCGCTTCTGCCGCCAATATTGATTCTGTCTTCTCGTCATAATAAGTGTCGCACAAGCATATTCGTGGCACTTTCTTCGCAATGACTTCGTCAAATGCCTGCCATGCCTCTTTCTGGTCGCCAAAACAGATAATTAGAGAATGCGGCATTGTCCCTGTTGCTTCTAGTCCTATCCGGTCAGCACCGGCAACGTTGCTCACACCATCCATACCACCGAGATATGCGCATCGCTCTATAATGGCCGCTAATGCCGGATGCTGCCGCCTAGTACCGAATGAAATGACCGGAACATCTCCCGCAAGGAGCTTTATCCGCGCCGCTTTCGTTGCTATCCCTGATTCATGACATAGGAACCCAAGTAACGGCGTTTCGTATCTCGCAAACTCCAAATAGCGACCTTCAATACGCAAAACAGGCTCATAAGGGTAGAAAATCGTGCCTTCTGGCATCGCATACACATTTACATTCTTTCCCGCAAGTAGATGTGCCACTTCCTCCAGACCTGCCAGCACTGTCCATCCGCCACCGGTAATAATAACCTCTGCTACCACCCTGGGGTTCACGCCTTTCTGTCTCAACACCTCCTCAGTACGGATGAAGTATATGTCTGTGGTTCTCCCTTCCTGAATCTCCTCATCAGGAATAATCCCAAACTTCATTTCATTATGCTTCATCTTAATTACCTTACACTGCATTTGAAATTCGATACTTATCTTATAACGGCGTATGTATTTGCACGCCTTTAACACTCTTTAGCTTCCCTATCTCTTCTATTAATTCACCCGGTATATTTTTATCGGTAATAATCGTGAGTTTCGGATCGTCGGTTAAATAAGGGTCGTCACTAACCGCCTGTCTTATGCTAAAGCCCCGTTTCGCTATCACCATAGCGACATCGCTAAGTATCCCACGTTCTCGCGCATCCATAGGATGGATTATAACCACGCTTAGCCCTAACAAAGGTGCAACATCAACAAGAAACGCAATAGAGCGAATATTCTCAAATACCTTCGTCAACACGGGCTCCTTCTGTATCCGTTTCACCGTCATATCTACTACACGCCTATCCACGCCTATCTCACTTGCTATCTGCGTATGTGGTATATCAATCCCGCCCGAGGCAACTTTACCTTCAGGACTTACCTGAAAACCTCTTGCCAATAATAGTTCGATAACTTTCTTTTGCGATGGTAAACCCTCGAACATCGCCATTATTTCTTGCCACATTTTCCATCTTACCTATATCCTCGCTTCACTATCGATTCTCTCACATCTTCGATCTTCCTCGTTGCAGTGTCTACTTTCTCTCGCACTTCCACTTCCACCGATTGCATACTCACCCGTAAAGACCGCTCCTTTTCGCTTATCTCCTCTTCTATCTTCTTTAATTTCGCGTCTACACTTAAGAACAAGAGCGCAACCATTGCTGCTAGTATCACAGCAGAAGTTACAATCACTGGGTCATTCCCATACCGGCTTAGCCATTTGTACGTCAGCACGAAAGTGCAGAAGACCATCACAACCGAGAATATAACATTTCTTGCTTCCATATTCCCTTTTTTCTTTCCCCCTTTATTTCCATCTCAAACTCACATCCTCAATAATTTAACACCCTTATCTATTTAAATATAAAACTTTAAGATTTAAACCTTCCCTTCAAGCCAGCCTATCTTCACAGCCCCTTTTTCATTAAATTCGGGGACATAGGGTTTTATATCTATCAAAGGGGAGCCATCAATTGCATCTATTCCTTTAATTCTCAGAATGTGCCCTCTTCTTTCTATTAACTCAACAACAGAGCTAGCAATTGGATTTGGTCTTCTTGGCGACCTCGTGGTAAATAAGCCATGTGGTTTAGCATCCCAGGGCGTTCTTACAAGAAGCGAGTACCCCGTTGCTTTATGCAGCCAGTATAGAATAAGGATATGCGAAAAACCTTCTACATCCTTTAAGCCACCTACGTAGTCGTCATAGACTTCTATCTCGGCAATCTGTTCCGATTTGCACGTTTGGCGGGGACACTCACTCAGAGTCTTATACTGCGTGTGGATTACCCCAATCTGCGTTAGTTCCATCTTCCGGATCATATTTATATTAATTTTATGCTCTAAAGCCTTTTAAAAAAAGTATGAACTATACAATACATAGCGGTAGAACGAAATGAAATGAACATCCCCAAAAGATACGAGGTAAAAGAAGCAGAAAGGCGATGGCAGGTATTCTGGGAAACAGAAGGCGTTTACAAGTTCGATCCGGAAAGTAATGATCCTATTTATTCATTAGATACGCCACCACCAACGGTTTCTGGTAATATGCATATCGGACATGCAATGGCATACATCCAGGCGGACACAATAATGCGATTTCAGCGTATGCAGGGCAAAAACATATTCTATCCCTTCGGGTTTGACAATAATGGGCTTGCCACTGAGCTTTATGTTGAGAAGAAGACAGGGAAGATGGCAGAGGAGATGCCAAGGCAGGAATTTATTGAGCTCTGTCTGAAGGAGAGCGAAATAGCGGCGCAGAGGATGCTCGAGGATTGGAAAAGTTTGGGTATAAGCCCAGATTGGGATATTACATATCGTACGATTAACAAATGGAGCAGAAAGACCTCACAAAGGAGTTTTATTCTACTTCACAATAATGGACGGGCATATAGGAAACATGAACCTACCGTTTGGTGTTCAAAATGCGGCACGGCCATCGCTCAGGTAGAGACAGAAGATAAAACCCTACCTTCATCGTTTTATGACATAACATTCAAGATAGAGGGCGCGGATTTGCTGATTTCTACTACAAGACCCGAGCTTTTACCCGCTTGCGTGGCTGTTTTCTATCATCCCGATGATGAAAGATATAAGAGCTACCGCGGTAAAAAGGCGAAAGTGCCGCTATTTGGGCTTGAAGTCCCGATTATGGAAGATGAAGCGGTGGATCCGGAGAGCGGGACAGGAATCGTGATGTGCTGCACTGCGGGAGACAGCACAGATGTAGAATGGTGGAAGACGCACAATTTACTCTGGATTTCCGTTATTGATGAACACGGAAGAATGAAAGAAGAGGCGGGGAAATACGCGGGTATGCGCATAAAGAAAGCGAGAACTGCAATAGTCGCTGATTTAGATGAACAAGGGCTGTTAAAGGGTAAAAAGGAGATTACTCATACTGTTAATGTGCATGAGCGATGTGGCACTGCAGTGGAATATATCATGACCAAACAGTGGTTCATAAAATATCTGGACTTGAAAGATCGGTTTCTCGATGCGAGTGCGGAGCTCAACTGGTATCCGCCGTATATGAAGGCGAGATATGATAATTGGGTAATGGGCTTAAAATGGGACTGGTGCATATCAAGGCAAAGGTACTATGGTATCCCATTCCCTGTTTGGTACTGTGAAGAATGCGATTTTGAAGTGATTGCGGACGATAAGGATTTGCCGGTGGACCCAACAGCAGATGCACCACCGATAGCGAAATGCCCAAAATGCGGCTGTGAACGATTCAAACCGGAAAAGGATGTGCTAGATACATGGGCCACCTCTTCACTAACGCCCCAAATTGCAACTAAATGGAAAGAGGACGATGCATTTTTCAATAAGATATATCCAATGTCGTTGAGGAGCAATGGCCATGATATTATCACTTTCTGGCTCTTCAATACAGTCGTGAAGGGGCTGCTGCATGAGAACCAAGTCCCATGGAAGGATGTTATAATCAACGGTTTCGTACTCGACCCGAAGAAGGCGAAGATGAGCAAGAGTAAAGGTAACGTGATACAGCCGCAGGGCGTTATTGAACGGTATTCGGCCGATGCGTTACGGTTCTGGGCTTGCTCAGCCAAGCTTGGTGATGATTTACCGTATGAAGAGAAAGAGATACGGCGCGGCGTGAAAATCGTGAACAAATTATGGAACGCCTCCAAATTTGCGTTACTGCATTTGGAAGGCTATGATTCGAACAACGAGTGTAAGTTAGAGCTCATGGATAAATGGCTGCTTTCCAAATTGAATAGGCTGATCGGAGATTGTACGGCTAGTTTCAATGAATACGAATTCTCAACGGTCAAGAAAGACATGGAGAATTTCTTCTGGCATACTTTCTGCGATTCCTATTTAGAGATTGTGAAAGACAGGTTGTATAATACCGAGCGTGGGGAAGAAGCGAAGCGGAGTGCGCAATATACGCTCTATGTCTCATTACTAGCGATGCTCAAAATGATGGCACCCATACAGCCCCACATCACAGAAGAGATATACCACGCTTATTTCGCGGATAAGGAGAACTGTAAGAGCATACATATATCAAAATGGCCTGAAGTGGATGAGGCTATGATTGACACTGAAGCAGAGGAGATAGGCGATAAGACAATGGATGTGATTTCGGCAGTGAGGAAATATAAAACACTTAACAAGAAGGCCTTGAATGCGCAGGTAAGTCGAGTTTTATTAAAATGCGATGAAGAGACAAAAGAGCAGTTAAAAGGGGCATATACTGATTTGAAAGCGACATTACATGTGGCGAAGATAGAATCAGGCGATGCGGGAGTGGATATTATAACCGAGAAATATGGTTTGAAACTGGAGATTGAATTTTAGTTTCTAGAAAATTAATATAACGGCAAAAACAAATGGTGAAATATGGGAAAAGTAAAAACCGCGAAGAAGGCAAAGAAAGAAGGAAGGGGTAGTGGTGGAGGCGGTGGAGAAGAGCATGGGCTTATGTCCTCTGCCGGCTTAATGCGATATTATGACGTAGAAGAATCTGCAGTCAAAATGTCGCCGAAGACGATATTGATCGCAGGCATAGCTATTGGTGCAATTGTATTAGGTCTGGAGATATATTTCGGTGTCTGGCCACTTTGATGTATAGGGTGACTATGAATCAATCGGGTATGATAGACATAAGTGAAAAAGGCGATGTCGTGAGAGAGGCAGTAGTTTCTGGTAGGATACAAATTAAGAGTAGCACGATAGAGAAGATAAAAAGTGGTACTGTGATGAAGGGGAATGTGCTTGGATGTGCGGAAACAGCAGCGATATTAGCGGTGAAAAAAACGCCTGCTGTTATCCCTATGTGTCATCCTATAAGTATAGATTCCGTAAAAGTTGATTTTTCTATAGGCGAACGCGATATAAAAGCAGTGGTATCAGTAAAATCCGTTGGAAAAACTGGTGTTGAGATGGATGCACTGCATGGTGTGAGTGTGGCTTTGCTGACGTTATGGGACATGGTGAAACCGGAGGAGAAGGACGAAACTGGTAATTACCCGCATACAAAAATCGAAGAGATAAAGGTAGAGAAGAAAGAGAAGCGAGCTTTGCGAAGTTAGCAAAAGATGAAAAGCAGAAGAAGTAAATTTGGAAACGTATTTGCATTCGCAGTACTATTCGCAACGCTGGCATTCGTAAGTGTTGGAGTCGCATCCACGGATACAACGGGTTCACAACCAAAAATTGATCTATTCGTAGAGAAAGCGGAATACCTTTTTACACATGATACTAATATTGATCACCGCCAGACTTTTGATTTCGAGGTACAATGGGGTGCAGGTGTTTGGGATCCACCGCAGAACATAGATAACGTAACGTACACAATCAGAACGACAAAGGATTTTAGATATCTTTGTAACTATGAACTGTATCTAAATGGAACCGAAATCTGCTCCATACTGCCTTATTCTCATATCGGGGATAACTACACATGGGTGCTTCCATTAGAAAATCGCTATGCATCTGATATTCAATTTACGCTTGGAAATGAAACAGTTGTTCAAGATAGGCCATGGGCTGATTTGATGGTGGCTAAGGAAAAAGAGGGTAATTACACAAGAGTAAGCATTACGCTCACGCCAAGATCAGACATCGATGCTAATTTGATTATTAGCGGGCGTAATATTAGTGTTTCCGCATATCCACCAGAATTTGAGATAGAAGAATCATTTTTAAATTATATCGACTTCTTTTGTGAAGCGGATAACTTGATACAGAACAAATCATATAATTTTTCTGTGGTAGTGGAGGGGTTAAATCGTGTTGAAGGATGGTTTGAAAGGCCCTATGGATGGTCAGAATCTCTCTCTGAGATTATATCGTTGCCGGTATCTGGGCTTGGGAGCATAACCGTACAATACGACGTTCCCGTAAGATGGAGTTATAATCCTTCGGTACCAAAATACACCCAGAGTATTCAGATAAGTGCAAACCTTTTAGGAAGCCGATGTACGAATCGTCAATAACACACAAATCATTAAACTTTGTACCACACATAGCAAGCAATGATACAACTTCGATTCCAATAATTGATTTGTTGGATGCGATTAATCAAAATATGGTCGCGGCAAGTTTTATCGGATGGAAAAGTAATTCGGTAATAATCAATATGATTTCAAGCTGAGAAATAATGACAATAGAATAGATGTGTACGATTATTCCTCATCCAGTTAGCGATTTTACACCCCTCTATATGATCCTAGAGGACATGGCAGGTCTGAGAAACAGGAAGGCGACTATTCGATCCAAGCCTTATCGTAAAAGTGCAAACACTCATTTTCGTTGGTGAAAAGGATAAATCAACAATTATAAATCAGAAGATTTAAACGAAATTATGGGTGCGTTTATTAGGTCGACCTGGATATGGATACAAATTTAAATGTAGTGTTTCTATTACCCTATAATAGGTGGTGTAATTTAGGAGAAAGTATATATATTATATACTAATACGACCAACTAAAAATGTGAAGATTACTGTTAATTAAGAAAGAGGGATAAAAAAGATGTATAGAAAAGGTATGTTATTGGTCATATGCGCTACGATTTTGGTACTGAGTTTTGTGGGTTCCGCATCTGCAACGAACTGGTCTATGGATGGCAGCGGCGGGGGTGATTTTTCAGCGATATGAAAAGCAAATTAAAATGCCCAAAATGTGGATATGAATTTGAATATAAATGGATTCCCGGAGCTTCGGTTACATCTATTAAACTGGGGAAGAAACGATATATGCGATGTCCAGAATGTAGGAAGTTTTCTTTGTTTAATATCGTGGATACAAAAATTAGTGATGAAAAATAAATGAGCGGCGGTAAAAATAAAAATTAAAGGAGGAGATTAAAAATGGAACATAAAACAATTTGGAAGAGTTTTGCATTTCTAATAGTTTTAATATTTGTTGTGAGTTCTACAGTGATTTTAAGTAGTGGCTGCCTGGACTCTGGCACTGAGGTCCCAGTTACGCCTAAAGTCACAATTACGCCGGATATGGAAATAGCTAAGACCTTTGTTAATCTCCTCAATGAAGGTGAATTTGAAAAGGCACATGAACTTTTTAACAAGGATGTGGCTGAAGCCTTTCCTGTTGATAAACTCAATGCAACCTGGAATGATTTGATTGATCAATACGGCGTGTGTACCGGAATCGTGAACATCAGTAGCACAGAGGAAAAGGGCTATGAAATCGTTTGTGTCACATGCAACGTTTCCAACGCTTTCCTTGAGGCGAGAATAGTTTTTGACAATGATGAAAAGATAGCGGGCCTCAATTTTCGACCAATCTACCCCTACCACCCCCCGGCATATACAGATCCTGACTCATTCACGGAAATAGAATGCACAGTTGGCACAGGTAACTGGAAGTTGCCGGGAGCTTTAACCATACCGAAAGGAGAAGGGCCTTTTCGTGCTGTTGTTTTAGTCGCGGGCTCAGGACCAGAGGACATGGATGAAACTATAGGTCCCAATAAGCCCTTTAAAGACCTCGCCTGGGGACTTGCTACGGCGGGCATTGCTGTGCTCCGCTATGACAAGCGCACCTACCAATATAATAAAGAATGCCGTGCTATGATTAAGAATGATAATTTCACCGTAAACGATGAGACGATTGATGATGCAATAGCAGCGGTTGATTTGCTTCGTGAAACCGAAAGGATTGACCCTGACAATATTTCCGTTTTGGGGCATAGTTGGGGCGGGTATCTCGCTCCTCGAATAGCGGCTCGCGATGAAAACATCTCTGGACTTATTCTCCTTGCTGCCGGGGCGAGAAGTTTACCGGATCTAATTATAGAACAAACAGAGTATCTTGCATCTCTGGATGGAAAGATGGACGAGAAGGAAATAAAGAGCTTAGAAGAACTAATGGAACAAGCAAAGAAAGTGAAAGAACTTAATATAAGCAAAGGTGAAATACTCATAGGAGCTCCGGAATCTTATTGGGAAGATTTAAGTGATTATAATCCCGTAAAAACAGCAAGAAATTTGTCTCGTCCTATTCTTATTCTTCAAGCGGAACGCGATTACCACGTTACAATGGTAGATTATGAGATGTGGATAAAAGGTCTGACCGGAAAAAATAACGTGTGCTTTATTCTTTATTCTGATTTCAATCATCTCTTTATGGCCGTGCCCGGCACTGGTAAGGCCACGCCCGCGGATATGTACATACCGGGTCATGTAGCTCCAATTGTTATTGATAATGTCGCAGATTGGGTAAAGAATCAAAAATAAGAAACGAAATAGCTACGGAAGTATTCAAAAAGGGATAATAAAATATAACTTCTACCTATAAATTTAATTTAGGACGCAGATTTACGCGGATTTACACAGATTTAATTTCTTCTGCGTTAATCTGCATTAGGGAACATTCAGTAAATAGTTTACCCATTTTGATAATTATCATAGACACAGATTTCACAGATTTACAGAGATGCTACTGTCCTGATTATTAAGTTTTTACGGGTCGAATCAAAATTAAAAAATTAATACACTACTTTAAATCTGTGTTAATCAGCGTTAATCTGTGTCTTAAAAATCCTTGAAAAATGATACAGTTCTGGTAAATTA
>JAYEJE010000317.1:0-4084 GCA_034660415.1 Methanobacteriota archaeon
AAGCGTTCCCTAAGCCTATTTCAAAAGCGGATGTAAGAGACATATTTTTTTCCTCCTTTTACGATGGTTTTATCGCTGGTGTACATCCAGTACGACACAGACTCAGGCATTAACCCGGACTTCTACTTCTTGCGCTGCCGATACTAATATTGGCAGAACGCTAAAAGCTGCAACTACTATTGCTATCAAGGCAAGTAAAACCGCTAGGTCTACCATTGACGACTTTGGTGTCATTGCGCTCTTGCAATAACTTCAATATCCCATCAAGAGTTTCCCATTTTTGCTTACTTTCTATTCGTACGTTCATTTTTCCTTTCCTTTCTATGCAGAACCAGCACTACCTAATTTCGACAGCCCCCTCTTTAGCGCACTCAAACCAGAACTGCGAAACTGTTAGGATGATTTGGTATTAGGCACATAAATAACGGCCCCTAAAAAGGTTCGGATTTTAACAAGAAAACAGAAAATAAATTGTGGACACAGATTAACGCAGATTAACGCAGATTAAATTAAATCTGCGTAAATCTGTGTAAATCTGTGTCTTAAATAGAAAGAAGCTATACTTTATATACAATAAAAAACGGAATACTTTCTTAATCTTTCTCTTTGACAAATCTCATGAATAACGCTATTGCAATGGCCGATAGAACAAAACCATAAATAAATGTCGCTTCCGGACTTACCATATCCCAGAGTAAACCGGCAATCAAGCCAGCTGGCAGGGCGGCTAAGCCAGTGGCAGTGTGAAATGCACCTAATGCAGTAGCTTTTAGCTCCGATGGCGCTAAATCAACAACAAAAGCCCTCTGAACACCATCTATCAGGGCATAGAACACGCCGTATAACAAGAATAACCCGATAATCGGAAAGAGATTCGATACAAAGACAAGGCCAAGAGACGTCAATCCAAACAGCGTATAGCCAATGACGATAACCGGCTTTCTGCCTATCTTATCAGAGAGGGTACCTGCGGGTATTGTGAAAATAGTGTAAATCACATAAAATATCGCGTACAACAACATTGCGGTGGGATTGGGACCCAGAGTGAACCACCCGTCAATCTTTAAGCCCAGATCAAGTACTCGCAACATTAAAAACGCATAACCAAAATGCCCAAGCGTGAATACGGTCGCAACAATAATGAAACATTTTAGCTGTGGTGTGAGTGTTTTTAAACTAATCTGCAGTGATTTCGTGACACAAAAAGTTTTCTTCTCCTCCCTTACAAATAGTATCAATAGAACGGCGATTAACGATGGTATACCAGCAACTAAAAAAACATTCCTGAAACCAAGATAAATGAGAAGGATAAGACCCAGAACAGCGCCAAGGATTGAGCCTATGCCATCCATAGCTCTATGAATACCATATGCTTTTCCTCTTACGTCTGTGTCACATGACTCAGCTATGATTGCGTCACGGGGTGCATTCCTGATACCTTTTCCTACCCGTTCTGCAATTCTGATTACCAATACACTCGGCCATATATATGAAACTGCAAATAATGGTTTCATTAACGATGAAAGTCCATAACCAAAAAGGAGAAAGGGTTTTCTTCTCGCTATTTTATCAGACCAGTAACCAGAGAATACTTTTAACAGGCTGGCGGTGGTTTCCGCAGCACCTTCTATCAAACCAACAACCGCGGCACTGGCACCTAAGGCGGTGGTCAAAAAAAGCGGGATCAGGGGGAATACCATCTGACTGCTTAAATCAGTAAATAAACTAACCAACCCAAGAATAACTACATTGGCACCAACGCCTTTCATCAAGCCAGTTGTAAAGTTTTTTTTGGCTTTCATAATACCTCAGCTACAAGTTCTTTAATTTTTGGTTTCGCTTCCTCAAGAGCATTTACGCCTTTCTCTGTTATCCGATAGTATTTTCTTACCTTGCCGTTAACAACGTTGTTCCTTCTTGTTAGATAGCCTTCAGCCTCTAAAGAATGGAGTATGGGATAGAGAGTTCCAGCGCTTATCGAATAACCATGCCTTCTGAGTTCATCCATAATCGCTACACCAAAGATTTCTCCTTCATTCGCATGATGCAGGATATGTATCCTGATAAACCCTAAAAAAATAGTTCTCATCATTGTATCGTTTAACGATATTGTAAGTCAATACAACATAAAAAGCTTTTCGGGTTTCAATTACTGTTCTCTCGTGGAAATCTGTGTAATCTCGTGGTTAGCTAAACAATTACCTTTCAGTCAACTTACTCATCCCGATATTATCGAGGCAACTTTAACGCCCAGAAGCACGAACAAAGCTATTATAAGCGTTTCCACGCCTGCTTTCATGTTTATCTCACGCATTGCAAATGCGGCTGCAAAAGCAGCCGATGCGATTACCAGTTCTTTCATTTTTGCATCACCCCCCATCTTCGTCCTTTACTTCTTAACCTATTGAGCATAAATCCTATTTGCAATTTTAGAAGTCTTCTCTTCAAGACTCTCGAGTTCTCCTTTACCCTTATATAAATATTCCATCGCCATCTCCGTACCTATAGTATTCGCCCAGAACATACCTTCAGAGGTGAGTTCGATCTCATTCTTTCCGATTATCATTTCCCCCCTATGCACGGATTTTTCTATGGTTTTGGCAAATGCCTCAAGAGGATCAAAACACCACCTCCTCTTTGGCTCTTCAATATCTACTAGTCCGTATTGAAGTTGCGATACGCACCAGAGGACAGGAATGATATTGTTAGGCACGCTAAAAACCTTTCCCTCATTGTTCAGGATGTATTGTTCACTTGTAGATTTGTGTTTCAGGAAGCATTCCGCCAAAAAACCCGTTGCCCCAGCGCCAAAACCCAGAATATTTCCCAAACTATTGAAATATGTAGAATAGCGGAACTTGTCCCGCCCGTTTGAAAAATGATTGATATTTACGTGATTATAGCCTTCATCTTCCAGAAAACTCTTTGCATTTTCAAAACTATCTATTGCTGTTCCGATTGGAGGTTGCACGAATTGTCTGGACATCTGCGTTTTCGGAGCGTATATCAAAGGATAAAGAGAGATTCCATCAACCCCTATTCCCACCGCTTTTTGCAAATCCGCAATTACATCCCTCTTCTCTTGTCCCGGCAGATCATACAAAATGTCTATCGTAAGAAGCGGAAACATCTCTCTCGCTCTATTTAATTTCTTAACGACTTCTTTACCGCCTCCTCTTCTTCCAAGCATTTTTCTTAAACCCAGATTGAAAGTTTGAACCCCGACACTCAGACGATTGACACCTAATTCCAGTAGCAGGTTCATTTTTTCTTCTGTAAGTTCACTTGCTGTTGTTTCAACACTGATTTCTGCATCATTCTCGATTTGAAATATTTCTCCAAGTCCGTTAAATAACAGTTTAAGTTCTTCTGAGGAAAGCGATGTAGGAGTACCACCACCTACATATATGGTCTCTATGGACGAAAAGTAATCGCTCCACTCCCTCGCTTCGTCCAGAATAGAGTCCACGTATTTCAGCGTATTCCCTGTGGGTAACTCTTTTGTAAGAATGCAAAAAGTACATCTACCAGTGCAGAAGGGTATATGTATATATAATGCACCCTTTCCACTGCCATTTTCCCTTAATTTGTCGAACAGCCATTCGATACTCCTCTTTTTAAGATAAGGAAAGAATGGGAACAGAGTATCATGATGCGATTTTAGCCATTTCCGCGTGTTATTGTTATCCATAGGTCTTCCAACTTTATTTAGAAATCTTCTTTGATCTTATTGCTCGTAATCCAAAACCCAACTTCAACAGGAATGGTATTGCGATCAGCGCTACGAAAATTTCGGAAACACCACCAAAAACAAAACTGGTGCTATAACCGTACATATCAGAAAGAATGCCAGCCGCAGAAAATCCTACTACAAAGCCCAGTGAGCCAAAAACGTTGAAGCCGCCTATCGCAGCACCTCTCTTATTCGGCGGTGATAGGTCCCCGGCAAGCGCAGTGCTCGATGGGAACATCATTGCTGCAAACACACCGCAGCTAAGTATTAGTGCGATAAGGGCACTTTTGCCCACGAAACACACCAGGCACATCTCCAAGCCGTAGAAAAGAGAACCGGTAACGAGTAGTG
>JAYEJE010000318.1:0-19182 GCA_034660415.1 Methanobacteriota archaeon
GGATAATACCCATAATCTTACCTTCTCCGCCCTCACCCTCTATTCCTCTTTTAAGTTCTTCTATGGGTGTATCATACGGGAGAAGTTCTGTATATACGCCCAATTCTCTACACCTTCTCACGATGAGATGGCTATATTGCCCCCCAAAATCGAGCACTACTACTCTGTCTTTTGCGCTCCTCTTTTCTATTATGCTATTTCTGTCTGGCATCGTATGATTTCTTTCGTTGTATATAAAATATAACTACCTTCTATTAAAGACGCAGATTTACACTGATTTATTTATGTTTTCGTTTTAGGGAACTAAAGAGAAAGAAACGCGATGAATACCTGTTCAAATACACTTTCATCATCCTGCAAGTAGAGTTTGTCCGCATTAAGCACCGTCTTGTAAGTGTCAAACATTTCCTATAGTATTAAGCAATGATCAGATATTACAAACATGCAGAAAACCAACTAAGAGGACGGAAGATCAGCAAAGAAGAAGTAGAAAGGACAATAAAAATAATGAAATAATTGGTATATAGATCCTGGAAGCAAATCCACGCGCTTCTCGTACCGTTCCGTTAGTGAGTAAGGTTACTGGCGTTCCGGTAGCTAAAGTAACAACGAAGGTGCTGTTAGATAAGAAGTTGATAGACCTGCTCAAGGAGGTTATGGTTAAAAAGGAAATACCTTATTTTGGTGTGAAGGAAGCTGTGTTCCCTTTCAATATGTTTCATGATGTTGATCCTGTGCTGGGACCTGAGATGAAGAGTACGGGAGAAGTGATGGGCATTGCATCCTCTTTTGGGTTGGCGTTTTACAAAGCGCAGGAAGCGGCGGGTATGAAATTACCCTCAGAAGGAACAGTGCTGATTTCTGTTACTGATAACGACAGAAAGGATATTCTTGAGGTAGCAATCGGACTTAAAGAATTAGGGTTCCGGAAACTTTTATAGCGGGCATTCTCTCGGAGTCAGACAATTTCGGAAATTACAGAACCAACAAGCACCTGAAAGAGGGCATAACCTGCACAAAGCAAGACATCATTCGAGCCAAAAAGAAAGTTTTACCAAAGAAATAAGAATCATACTTTATATATCGAAACAAAATTAATGTTATTATACAACAGACAAATGAGTAAATCGGAAGAAATAACAGGGATTCTAATATTGTGCGTATTACTGCTGGTGCCAATAGCGGGCGCGAGTTATTCGTTTGACGGCGTGCCGTATACGGACAAGCTGGATTTAGTTGCTCATGGCACACTAAAAGGCGGCGTATATGTAGGTGAGAGCCAGAAGCTTGACTTCCCACCGTGCACAAGAACGTTTAACGTGCCGGGCGAGGTCAAGTGGGCGAGGCTATACGTTGGCGTTTGGGGTGGCACCGAGCGATACGAAGGCTGGGTACACACAACATTTAATGGACACGAGTTCGGTAAAACATACCTGCGTGGTGAGAATGATGACAATCCCCATGTATATTGTAGTGGTCACGGCGTCTATTGGGTCTATTACGATGTGACCGATGAAGCATTATCAGGACTTAATACCGCCATTGCGAACACCAGTAGGGGTGAGCGCGGGAATAAACTCGATGGCCGGGTGTATAGTATCATCCTTGCAGCAGTCTACGAGGACACGAATGCGCCTTATATTACGTACTGGGTAGCAGACGGTAATGTGAACCTGCACGGTCTTGGCTGGGCGGGTGCGCTACCGACAATAACTAATCTCGCTTCGGTAACGTTTGAAGGTGTGATCGACCCTGCGAATGTAGCGAATGCAGATCTCACAGTAGTATACCTTGCAGGTAATTCCGACGAACCCGACTATTTGGAGTTTAATGGCCAGGGTATAGGTGGTAATGACGTGGCTAACTGCGGTGACGGTGAAACTTATGGGATTGACCTCAAGACATTCGATGTTACAGGCTATACACAGGCGGAGAATAGCGTTCTTTTTATACGTGGAAAGGACATCAACGGTGATGGTAAAATAGATGCTGATGACGAAGGCAACCAGGAAGGCGAGCATTATCTTCATCCGGTTCTGACTGCCCTTGTTGCACAACATAAAACTGCTGAGAAGACACTACCTGATTTTTCTGTTACACTTGAGTTCGATACCATAATCGAAGGTGAGAACACGCTCACAGCAACCGTAAATAATTACGGTAGATTATACGAGGACGATTTGGTATTGAAGGTCTTTGTTGACGGATCAGGAATTTACTCGGATGATGTTGGCATGGATGCGAGTGGCATGAATAAGTTAGCTGTTTCTTGGGATGCCACGCACGGTACGCACACCATTAAAGCAGAGATAGATGCTGAGAACGCAGTGCGGGAATCAAACGAAAAGAACAATGTTTTCTCCACAGATGTTGATGTTAGGAGTAGAATCGACTTATCAGTTAAAATTTTAACACCCGTACCGGAAAATGCGGCCACCAATGCTAAGAGCAGCAGTATGCTACTTGGAATCGGGTCTATACTTATAATACCATTGCTTATGCTCAGAAACGGTAGAAGTAAGAAACACCCCCTTCTGATTTTAGCAATCCTAAGTGCCGCCTTAATTTTAAGCGGGTGCGTGGATACACAAACAGGGGATACTACAGGAGGGGATATGGTGTGCTATTTGGTTCCCGTAGAGATAAGAAATGACGGTGAAGCAGCAGCGATGGATTTTCCGCTTTCTCTTTACGTTGATGGCGAAAGGAGTGTGACAAAAACGATCGCTAAGTTAGATGGTGGTAAAACCATTGTAGAAGAACTACCAATTACGGTAACGAAAGGAGAGCATCTCCTGCGTGCAGTGGCGGATGAAAAGGGAGTGGTTAAAGAGTTCAGGAGGGATAATAATGAAGATGAGATCACATACGATTTTTAGTGCCTTTGTTCTTGCACTTGCTTTCGTATCGGTAGCAGGTGGTTCATATGCAGGAGATAAGCCACTTAATACAATAGCGCATGGTGAATCTTATGGTGGCGTATTCTACACATTAGGGGATAGTAAATACAGTGGTGGGCTGAATTATGATGACACCTATACGGTCAATTTTGATACCAGTGTGCTTGGATCAGATAAAGAGGTGGAATTAGCACGGCTGTATGTTTACTGGGTCTGGAGCCAAAAAGAGAACGTGGGCGTGTTTCCATCTATGGAGGTGTCAGATGGAAGAGAAGTTCTACGTTCGGTTGCAACATACACGGATACAAAAGGGTTTGTGGGTAGATATGATTACTTCTCCGGCGTTTATGTTTACAACTGTAATATAACAAAAACCGGATATTCGGTCACCGTTAAAAACGTGGATGCGAATGGGAGCACATTCTGCGTGCAGGGGATTGGGCTGTTGGTGATCTACGAGTGTCAAGACCCGGGGGGGCAAGACTGTCACCACATAGAGTACTGGGTCAACGAGGGTTGTGACATGTTATATGCGGAGTATGGAATAACGCCCGAGATGGCGACTAGTAAGGCTTACTTTGATGGTGATGTAGACCGGAAAGCGGTAAATAAAGCGTATTTAATTACCGTGGCGCCTTCTGGCGGATATGTATCCGGCGGTGAGACCGCGCATAATAGACTATACTTTAATGAGGAAAGCGGATGGCTTAGTAAGCTCCCATTTCTAAATCAGTTGCTCAGATTATTGTTCGGATATGGTGGTGGGGTTTGGAGTGATGTGTATATTGCGTCCGATATTGCACAGATAGGCGTGGATCAACGGGATGTTACTGACTATCTAAAGGGAACGAACAATTTTGCAGCGGTTCAGGATAATCACGATTATATGATGCTGACAAATGCGGTGCTGGTTTTGGAGGGGGGATGAGAGACGGGAGGCGGGAGATGAGAGACGGGAGTAGAACAGTACAAAAATATAGAAATGACAGTTGAAACGAAGAAATTAACAAAATATTACTGGATGGGGAAGGAGAAAGTAGCCGCATTAGATGCGGTGGACCTGAAGGTAGAAGAAGGTGGGTTCATTTCTGTTGTGGGCCCTTCAGGGTCCGGGAAGTCCACGCTTTTAACTGTTATCGGATGCTTAGACGCACCGACTGCGGGTGAGGTTTATCTGAATGGCACCCGAGTAAATTATAGCGATAAGAAGTCGTTAGTGCTATTACGCCGTAAATTTTTGGGGTTCGTGTTTCAAACGTTCAATTTGATACCGGCAATGAATGCGGTGGAGAATGTGGAATATCCAATGTACTTCAATAAAGTGTTAAAGACGAAAAGCGAGAGAAGAGCGCATGCACGGAAGCTATTGGCAATGGTAGGCCTGGAGAAACGTCTCGAGCACCTACCCTCTGAACTATCGGGCGGAGAGCAGCAGCGGATAGCAATTGCAAGAGCTCTTGCCAATAACCCAAAACTTATACTCGCTGACGAGCCTACCGGGAATCTCGATTCAGGGACTGGGAAGAGTATAATGGACTTGCTCAAGCGATTAAACGAAGAAGAGGGAAAAAATATCGTTATGGTTACTCATGATCTGGAATCTGCAAAGAGGATAGGTCGAGTAATCAGGATTATGGATGGACGAATAGTAGTGTAAAGATTACTTCCAAATCTGCGCCTTCGATGAACATCTATGATGCACTTGCCGCCGTTACTGGGACACCGAATATTAAAGCTAGAATTATGCTTTTGCTTTAATCTTCCCTTTTTCTGTTATTATATCTATCCCCATTTCTGTCTGTTCCCGTACTATCATATCAGCATCGTAGAACATTATTTCATAAAATCCATTATGTATCAGTGAGGATAAAATGCCAGATACAACAACATTGCAAAAAGCGAGTACAAAAAGCGAAAAATCGTTGCGGACAACCGTTCCTGTGATGATTGCACGCCATTTTAATTTAGTGACGGGAGATAAGTTGGAGTGGGAAATAAAGGCGAAGAAGAAAGATGAGTTTGTGATCGTAGTGACCCCCGTGAAGAAGGAGAAATGATAAAGTGTCGATGCACAATGTTTTTAAGTATTCATAAAACATAGAAATCACCAGAAACATAACAAATCTTATCGGAATAGATAACAATTTTATCAAAACCGAAAACAATTTTAGTAGTTTTAAACAATATATTATAATAAAAGAGGTGAAAAGTATGGCAGAACCAATTCGACTTGGGTTAGTACTTAAAGGTGATGATGCTCGCGAGTTCGAAGAACGCATGAAAAATCCAAAGGTTAGTAAAGAGCAAGTGGAATTTTTCAGGGAGGCAATTAAAGTATATAATATGCACAAATTTTAATTTATGCACCCTAACTTTTCTTATGGCGAGTTAAAAATAGTTTCCTATACAAAGCGTCATAATGTATCGCGTTTCGAATCTAGAACGCCAGACTTAAATGCTTTTTTAAAAGAAGATGCATTCAAAAATCAAGAAGAACTTATCAGTAAAACATATCTTTGTTGCCACTCCAATCAATATCAATTAGTTGGATATATAACTCTCACTACAGATATTATCAGAAAGGAAGAGGTGCGAGTAGAAGGACGAATCAGTGTGCCGTATAAAGAGTATCCTGCTATAAAAATCGCTCGGTTGGCCGTGGATAAGAAATATGAGCGGAGGGGCGTGGGAATATTCTTATTACTTATTGCGGTTGGCAAAGCATTTGACATAGCAAACGAGGTTGGTTGCCGTTTTATAACGGTCGATTCAAAACCAGATTCAATAGGATTCTACAAAAAAGGTGGCGGTTTTGAATTAGCTAAAGAGTATCAAGATAAAATGTATCCAACAATGTATCTTGATATATTACCAATACACGAAAAAATGAAGGCGGTTAACGCTGAACTAGGGGATTTTCAATCATCGGGCATTTGAAACAACTCTCTGTATTTTACATTATTTTTTCCAATCCGTTTCAGCTATGCTTACACGAACGAGCAAAACATTATACATCAACTATAGGAGCAAACATCAAACTTTAGGAGCAAAAGTTAGTTCAGTAGCAAAGCCCAGTGTACCGATACATTTTAATATTATCCTTCCTTTCCTTTAAAAATAAGGAGGTTTAGGTGTACTTATGAGAGAGTTATTTGCCCTAGCAAGCAGGCAGTTAGGGCGGAAGAAATTGCGCGTGTTTCTTATCGTCTTGGGAATAGCAATAGGTGTTGCAGCGGTAATTGGCGTGACAGCGTTGGGGGAAGGGATTCGTGTTCAGGCAGTTGAGCAAATCAAGTCTCAACATGATTTAACCACGATAGATGTTTCTGCTGGTGTAGGGGGCGGAAGCATTACATTGATAACCGATTCAAAGCTAAATGCGATTGAAACGGATGAGCACGTATTATTCCTGGCGCCATACGTGAAGGACTCGTATGTTACGCAGAACAATACATATCTTGCAGTTAAGGGAATCACACCGGAATATAAGCGAATTCATGGTGATCTGCAATTGGAACGCGGAGCCTGGTTTGAGGCCGGGAAGAAGAGCAATGAGATTGTGCTGGGCTACGATGTTGCAAAGCGATTATCAACGATAGAAGATTTAGAACTAGGAGACACATTCAATGCTAAAATCCGGCTATACGGCGAGGGAGATCGCCCAACAGACAAAACTGCTACGTTTATCATCTCCGGCATACTGGAATCCGCCGGTGATGAGCATGACAACCAGGTCTTAGTGGACCTCACGAAAGCGAAGGCGCTGGACGAGAAGGATGCTTATGACGGCGCAGTGGTAAAAGTGGATGATCCTGCTTCTGCTGCTTCTGTACTGACGAGGATAGAGCGGCTTGGATTGGGTGCTCGTTCTGCACAGGATGTAATTGATGAAGTAAACAAACTGATGACGGCGGTAACCCTGATTTTGGGCTTCTTTTCCGGTATCGCACTCGTTGTTGGTGCGCTTATGGTGATAAACACAATGATCATCTCGGTTTATGAGCGGACAAAGGAGATAGGGCTGACAAAGGCATTGGGCGCGTCAGATTATGATATTATGAAGATGTTCCTTGCGGAATGTCTAATAATAGGAATTATAGGAGGGGTTTTTGGCGATCTGCTGGGTATCGGCTTCTCCATGCTGATAGACATCGTAGGTAAACCGCTCCTGGTAAGTGCACTTGGCAGCGACCTGGGTGCCGGACTGCAATCAGGCAGCATCACTGTAATCACCCCCTGGATGTTAGCGGCAGGATTCGCTATCTCGCTCGTTCTTTCGATTGTGTCCGGATTATATCCGGCAAGAAGGGCGGCGAGATTGAATCCTTTGGATGCGTTACGGCAGATATAGCGGATATGCACCACACTCAAAGAAAGACTAGCAGGTGTTAATAACACTTTCATTTTTTAAAGCGCGAAAAATTAGCCACATTAAAACCGAAAAGATTATAAGCTGTACCACAAAATGCTTTAATATCTTACAAAAAGGGGAGATAAATAAAAGAGATGAGAGTGATGAAAAAAGGTGATACGCACATGAAATCGGGGAAAAATGGTGGATTGCGAGACCTTTTGAAAAGACTCAGCGCCGAGGAGGGGCGCTATAAAATACCCAAAATAAGAGGAGGTGAAAAAAGAAAAAATGAACATACAAAAGACTGCTGCTCTGTTTGCTATCGCACTATTAGCTCTGGTTGCACTGGTAGGAAGTGCACAGGCACAACTGCCTGATCTGAGTGTGAGCAGGATTATCATAAACCCGGGTGACACTCGCGGCGAAGAGATAGTCAGAGCTTACGTTAATGAAAGCAATAACATCAGTGCAGTTGTGTATAACAATGGATCTGCTGATGCAGGGGCATTCGAGGTTTGCTTTGAGGTCATAGGTTTTGAGATGGGTCGCGAGAACGTGTCAGGATTGTCAGCAGGCGCTAATAAAACGGTCAGCTTCGACTGGACACCTTATTGTGGCAAATATGCGGTTATGCCCTATTATTTAGTTATGCCCGGTTTTCCGGCACAGTCACAATCCACTACGATAAGTATGATCGTGGACTGCAATGAAAAGATAGACGAATCAGAGGAGACAAATAATATGCTTTCGATGGTTGTCCCTGCTATTCAGAACTATTCGGGATACGAGGTTATAGGCGGTGTCGTCAACAACGGCTACAAAAGCAAGAACTTCGATTGCAATACTACCGAAGAGCCATTAACGTTGTTTGAGTACGATGAGAAGTTGTATGGCGGTGTTGTGTACAATGTGAGTGGTGAGAAGATTAGTACTTTCACTCCTGGAGATAACAGCACAAGGGTACATCATATTGAAATACCAGATGGCGCAACAGTGAAGAAGGCGAGGCTCTATCTGTACTGGTATGACGCATGGGGTAACTACAAGACGTATCCAACAGGGTGTCTAGCAAATCTGAGTGTGGACATGAGTGGCACGGAGTTTATGCCGGTAGAGTACAATGACCAGAAGGGCTTTGGAAATTACCAAAGTCCAAAGGGTACATATGCTTACAACGTAACCTCGGAGGTAACGGGTTCTGGTGATTACACCGTAATTGTTAAAAACATTGATCCGAACAATAAGACGACATTATTGGGAGAGATGCTGTATGTAGTCTATGAAGGTTCGGCAGGAACGAAGATTCAACTCTGGACACTAGAAGGCAATGACTATCTCATGGCTGCGGACGGCACACACAATAAATATAACTACTGCGTCTCGCCAGAGGAAGCAACCGCGACTGTTACATTCCCGGAGACAATTGACCTTGCAAATATTACCAAGGCAACGCTGGTTTCGGTTGTTGCTCAGGGGATGGAACCTGGATCAAACCTGCTCTTTAATGGCAACGTCATTAAAACTGATGCGTGGGATTCACTTACCGAGGCATATCCCAACAGCAAGATCAACGTTGAGTCCATAGATGTGAACTCAAACCTGTCATCAAGTGGCAACAACATGGGATTCCAGGATACCGGTACCGGAGGCATGCAGGCGAGCAATGCGTTCTTGATCGTGGAATACGGAACAATTTCGAGCTTTATAGAACTAAACCAAAGTTAGAGGAGGTTTTCCTTCTCGATTTTTTATTTTTTAATACTACATGTTGTTTAAAACCTCTGAAACATAGATTAGTAAAGTGAAGATGCAAAGATGAAGAAAATGAAATACCCACAGGTAGGTATTGTTGCAATAATTGGCATCACTATGCTGTGCTTAATAGTAGTGCCGTTGGTTGCTGAGTACAACTTCGAGGGTTTCCCTGTGGAAACGAAGATAAGCGGTTTTGTAAATGGTGGTGTGTTCATAGACTATGAACCCTGGGCAGGGACAACAACGCTAACGGGCGAGTTTGATGTGCCAGAGGGAGAGGTTAAATGGGCTCGGTTGTACACCGGTATTTGGGGTGGTAATCCCAGGAATAACGGTTGGCTTGAGGTCACGTTTAACGGGGTTGACAATGAAAGTAGACTTGGACAAATACATCTTCAGGGTGAATCGGATACAAATCCAAATGTGTGGTGCAGTGGTAATGGAAAACATTGGATGTATTACAATGTGACTGATTTAGTCGCTCCCGGATCCACGAACACGGCAACCACATCAAAGATCAATGGCTCCATTGACGGTAGAGCATATGGTATTGTTCTGATTGTAGTGTATGAAGGCGGAAATAACCCAAAGGAGATTCAATACTGGATAAACGATGGGAGTGATGCGCTCCACTATGCAGATGCTGCTTGGCCACCTGTTTCACATGATACGGGAATATCATACTTCAATGGCACTGTAAACATGGAGATAGTAACAAAAGCAAATCTCACGCTAGTACACCTGACTGCTTACGATCCGGGTTGTAATAGTTGCTTGAAGTTTAATGAACACGAGCTCAACACAAGTATGGTGGACAGTAACACCATTGAGCTGAATACGTGGAATGTGACAGGTCACGTAGCATCGACTGATAATAGTGTATTTTACAGTCGAGGAGAGGATGAATACATTAATGTTGCTAATGCGATATTAGTATTGGAAAGAAGAACAGTAGAGGAAACAGACACCAACATTACTGCAATTGAAGACTATGATCGCCCTAAAGGTGAAAAAGGACAGACAGATGAAAGAAAAGGGGATTAAAAGGGCAAGGATACTCGCAACTGTATTCGCATTATCTTACTTGTTTTTGCTTTTAAACTTAAGTATGCCTGCATCTGCTTTAGCAGATAATCAGTCTGAGTCGGTGGATGAGAGCATAGAGATGCCGGACCTTATAATCACTGCGATTACGCCTTATCATCTCTGGTCGGAGAAATATGATATTCCTGCCGGTGACCCGTGGTTCAATCTTAGGAACTATGCGGAAGTTAGAGTAAGTAACAATGGAACAGCCGATGCAGACGAAAGTTTTGAGGTGATACTATACGCAGATGACGAGCCAATAGGAAGTGAAACAGTGGACGAGTTGCCAGCGGGTATGTTTACAGACGTGAAATTTTCTGAGTGGATGCTGGAAGGAGAGGACCCTCTAAGTTGGACGGATACAGCAGAAGGAGCTATCTGCGTTTATACCGATACCAGCAAGGTGTTAAAAGCGGTGGTTGATGAAGAGGATGAAGTACTAGAGGCAGATGACGCGAACAATGAATTCACAACAGAAGAGCAAAAAGTGGTTTGGAATGGCTATATGGCAGACGAGCCGTTAGAGAATTATGTGCATGGCGATGTAGAAGGAGGGATAATTTACACTACAGGGGATGGAGAATACAGAAGTTACATTAGTGGTGATAGAGGCACTGATGACACATATTATGATATAAAGTATGATTTAGAAATTCCAGAGGGCACAAAGCTGGCAAGATTGTATATTTACTATACGTGGGCAAAACCGTCATATACAGCGCCGAAAATAGGTGTTACTCTGACTACACCTTCGGACGACCGTTACAACCTGGATATGGAAAAGAGCTACAATGACATAAAGGGCGATTTTGGCGCGGATATATATGCATGGGGTACTTATGTGTATGATATTACAGAGTACATGAAAGAAAGTGGATCTTACGTAGTGAGTGTGAAAAACCTAAACTATGGGGGTGATGATTCTGACTTTGCTGAGGAGTATTCGTTTGCACCTCCCGCTATTCTCGTCGTTTATGTGGATACCACCATGCCAAAAAGAGAATATTGGATAAATGAAGGTGCAGACCTACTCATGGGCGGTGGTGAGGAAAGACCTTATGGTGGCTTTCTTTCCTTAGCGGAATGTAAGAATAGCGCAACATTCGAAGAGGATATAGATTTGAGCGAAGTGGAAGAAGCAGTACTTGGTGTTGTCTCTATTTGGGGTGGTAACCCAGCAAGTGGCTGGCACAGCTACCTGTACTTCAATGAGAATGAGTTAGGTATGGATATGTACGATGGATACAGCGGTACATGTAGTGAGGAAAGGGGCGGTATCTCTATGAGTATAGGATCCAATAATGCTCAAGTTGGATTAGTGCTGACCGATGTAACAGATGATCTTGAGAGAAATGATAATATGGTAATTCAAGGTGATGACGGTGACAATATGATGCCTGCGAATGCGTTCTTAGTGATAACATATGAAGAGGAGGAGGAAGAGGAAAGAGAGGGCGAAGAAGGCAAAGTTACACCAACCTTTCCAAACATAACGGCTTGTAGCCCTGTCGAATCAATTGTGAACAACACAGAAGGCGAATCAAGAACCTTCAATATCTCCGTGAATCAGACAGTAGACATAAGCTGGCAGATAAATGGTACAGAAGTGCAAACCGAGGAAGCAGTAACAGAAGCGGTCTATACGAACACGAATGCAGTTGCCGGTACCTGGAACGTCTCTGTAATTGCAACTAACGTAATAACAGAGTTACATGATCTGCACACTTGGATATGGAACGTGACACCTGCTCCTACTGCCACTCCTACGCCTGCACTTAACATAACTACAACACCAATTTCAGCGCCAACTCCTGTGCCTACTGTTACACCCAAACCTACACCAGCTCTGACACCATCGACAGAAGAAAAAGAAGAAGCAGCAGAGGAAGAAACACCAGGGTTTGAACTTGTGATTTCGCTGTTTATGCTAATCTTAGTAGCGTACCTGATAAGGAGGCGGTAATTGCTCATTATCCGGTGGTGTAAAGTGAATTCTAAACATGCATTATTGTGTTTGTTTAGCTAATTTTTATAACCACAAGATTACACTGATTTCCACGAGAAAAAGGATAGTATTAACATGGTTTCGGTAAACTATTAACTATTTCTTTCCTTATTGATCTAAATAAACTTGTTTTTCTTTTAGCACAGGCTAAATTTTCTTTTTGTAAAAAGAAAAAGTGTTGTGTTAATCTTGTGAAATCTCGTGGTTTTTTTATTTGGCTATACAAATACAGAAGAGGATTGCGGATAATGGAATGAGCATCGTTACCGTCTTAGAATTCAAAGAGAAAAGCAAAGAGAAAATAGAAGCCAATAGGATACTTTTTAGACGTCCTTCTTTTTACAACTAACTGGGTGCAAAATGAGATCATGTTCGCGTTTTATTATGATTTGGGATTTCCACCTCGTATTGAGCATAGCCTTATTAGGGTACGTGCAAGATTTTATGCACCTGCGGAATCACCATAACATGGGGCAAAAAAGCGCCTGCAAGTTCAGAAATAGCAAAGAGCTCCTTTATACCTGGTACTATATCTCTTTGCGCACTGTCACCCGTGACCGGCTGCAACACGAACTTTATGTTAAGGCCAACGAGGTCTTTACATATCTTCTCTATCTCGTCTATTGCTGTATCTTTTAGCGCTACCACTTTCACTATCGTTTCTAATCCGCGGGAAGCTGAGATCCTTATACATTCAAGTTCGTTTTTATATTGCTTATCGTAGTCGGTAGATGCTTGATGGCTTCTCAGCTTTATATCAATAGATGCGAAATCAAAGTGATCGACAAGAGAAGCAAAAGCTCGTGCTGAATACCCGTTTGTTTCTATATAATTTTTTAGGTGCATCTCTCTTGCACCCTTTGCTATCTCTTTCACGAAAGCGGCGTAAAGAAGCGGCTCTCCGCCGGTGTACGAGACGCTGTGGAGGTCATGAGTACGTAGTTCCGTTAGCAATTCAAGCACGAGGTGCGAGGACATCGGGTTCTCAATAAACCGTTTCTTAGAAAGAAAAGCTTTAGAATTGTTATGCTCTGCATTGCCAAAAACGGTGCATACGCTCGGTTTGGGTTCCTTTGCCGATGGCGTATCGCAATAGAAACAGGAATAGGGGCAACCTGCAAATCTGATGAATATCTGGCGCCTACCGACATAGGGTCCTTCGCCCTGGAAAGAACTGAATAGTTCTGTGATATACCCGCTCTTCATCTTTTCGCTATTTTCCACTGTGTTGAAGAAAGCATATTATCCAACTAAAATAAAATATTTGAGACTGATTAACGCAGATTAACGCAGATAAAATCAAATCCGTGTAAATCAGTGTAAATCTGTGTCATAAATTAAATTTATATTGCAACAATTGATGTGCATATACGAAACCCTTATATAATTACCGCCTTCGCCATCGTGACTATCTTCCCGAAATCGTCCTTATTTGCTTTATACTTTGCGAATTCCACCATACCACACAGATCCAAGCATTCCTTAACGTCAGAATATGTGTTTTCATCCCCCTTCCCGCACAAAATAGTATTTAACTCAGTATTCAGCAATTCCTTTTTAATACCGAATTTCCGCGCGAAATAGAACCGTAATGCTTGTGATACCTTCTCGTAAGCATCTTTATCACGGCTATTTGTGAATAACACCTCCGCGTCTTCTACCATTCTTCTCGCTTCGGTAACGTAGTCAACACTAGGCTTCGATACTAGGGGGATATGCTCTTGCAGAGGTTCCTTGTTAATGTATCTAGCATAGATAAACCAACCAATAATGACTAGAGCAATGGTGATCAGGAGCAGCAGCAACCAGAGAACATTGCCCTCTTCTTTCTTCTGCTCTGATGTACTTTCTAAAGTGACATTTTGGATTGTTCCATTGACATAATCCGCTTTGATTTTCTTTTCTGCACTTTCATTTCTATAAGGTACTGTTATCTCGGTATGGTTCTGAGAAATCTGATTAAAAGAAGGCGGCGAGCTATTAAAGCCTGCATTAGTTAATTGCTCTGCATACTTCTGTAACGCCGTATTTTTAGCGAGTTCTTGCTGTATCTGCTCTTCCAGCTCTTGCTGCTCTTGCTGCTTTTGCAGCTCAGACTCCATCTCTTTCTTCAACTGCCCCATATTCTGATTGAGTTGATTGTTATCCAGGCGTTTTTGTAGCCCCTCTTGACTGCCTGATTGCTGTTGCCCTAAGCTAAATGAAGAACCGCCGAACTGTATATTGAACGATTTGCTAGAGGAGGAAGAAGAAGAGAATTGGCTATTCGTGCCACTGGATGACGAATAAGAAGTCGATTGCATATTTGTGCCACCACAGCGATAAATAGTGGTAATCCCCTCTGCCTGGACTGACGGCATAGACTTATTCTCTTCCACCATAAGGTCCAGCGTATTTGATTTTACTGTTTCTTCCTTTCCGGTATCGGGATTGGTGTAAGTCACCATTGCCGCATCCAGAGTATACATACCTGGATTGTAAGGTACTATCGGCTCATAAGCGATTCCTGACTCTGCCTCTCGTGGCAGTGAGTATTCAAGACACTGTATATTCAGGCCGTTATTACCAAAAACGTTCTTGTCAACGATTTGTATCGGTATCACACGGTTGAACGGGTTTTTAAAAACCAGTTGAACAGAAACCCCATCGCCAACTTTAATCTCTTTGTTACTGTCAACGAGCTTTTGTACCTCCACCGATTTTGCTGCTACCGATGACGTGAGAAGCATGCCAAGTGCTAAAATCAAGAGGATTGCTATTACCTTTCGCAACATCACATAATCACCCTGTATTTACCGTAGATGATATATATATTTATCAGCACCATTATAAATGTTGCAATGAAGAACCAATCCTTGATGCTGGTGTCTTCCCATTCGCGTTCTATATGCTCGCCGATATTAGCGTAAATCTCATCCAGTGTCCTCTTATCCACCGACTTGTAATATTTACCTCCTGTCTCAACAGCGATCGTTTTCAGCGTTTCTTCGTCTAGTTCCGCATACTGAGGATTGCCGAAGAGATCGTAGCCGATAATGGCAGGTTGATCAGAGCCGAGCCCAACGGTATAGACCTGCATTTTACTTGCCTTTGCGAACTGAACAGCCTCTTGCGGGCTCACAACACCTGCATTGTTCACACCGTCACTGAGTAAAATAACCACTTTCTTCTTGTTCGGGATAGAAGTAGCCATGTCAATAGCGAGGCTGAGACCATCGCCAATTGCAGTTCGCCCTGCTTTTTGCTCTATCCCTTTCAATTTCATTATTGCTTTATCCTTAAATGGCGTGAGGTAACATGCGGTTGTTGCGCCCGATTCGAAGATGACGATGCCCACGTTATCCTTTGGCTTCAAACTGCGTATCAAAATCTCCGCGGCATCCTTTGCCGATTCTAATCGCGTTGGCTGATAATCCGCTGCCTGCATACTACCGGAATCGTCAATGGCTAAAACCACATTGACACCTTCCTTTGCGCTCTTTAGCGGGATCATCGGGTCCGCAAGACCGACAACGATCAATGCTATAATAATAGTGAGGATGAGGAAAGGCAAATGCGCACGGATCCAGACGCTGCGTCTGTTTCTACTCGTAGCGGACTTTACGATACTCAAAGCACTGAACTTCAGTGCTGCTTCTTTTCGTTTCTTCCAGTACAGTTTGTAAAAGTATATTAACAGCGGTATAATCAATAGAAATAACAATACCCATGAGTTAGCAAAACTAAAGCCCATGTGTCACCGCACCACTCCCCTTCTCCTATTGCGCATCTTAAAGAACTGTTGTAGAGGGATGTAAAACGGCTCGCTCGTGTTCATTCGGATCATATCCACATTCAGTCGCTTCATCCGGGATAACCGGTCATCACTTCTTTTATTCGCGAGTGCGGTATATCTCTCCCGAAACTCGAAGTCAGAAGTATCCACGAGCATTTGCTCTCCTGTTTCAGAATCTTCTAAGAACACGTAGCCGATGTCCGGGATGTCCCCCTCCCTCACGTCACTTATATCCACGAGAATGACATCATGTTTATTCTTGAGTTGTTTAAGTGGGCGCTCGAAATCAGTAGAAAGGAAATCAGAGATGATAAATATGATACTCCGCCTTTTGATAATGTTATTTAAATATGTGAGCACAACCGGGATATTGGTAGTTTTATTCTTCGGCACGAAATATATGAGGTCTCGTAAGAGTTTTAGCATATGCTTCTTCCCTTTTCCCGGCGGGATGAACTTCTCCACTCGATCAGTAAATAAGCACAGTCCTACATTGTCGTTATTCCTAAGAGCGGCAAACATTAATGATGCTGCGATGTCATAGCCCATGTCCTTTTTACTACGTTGGAACCCAAATTCGTTACTTGAAGAGAGATCAAAAACGATGATCATTGTCAGGTCCCGCTCCTCGATGAATTCCTTGACAAACGGAGCGTTAAATCGCGCTGTTACGTTCCAGTCGATGGCTCGTACGTCATCACCGGGCACATATTCCCGAACTTCGGAGAATTCAATACCGCGACCTTTGAAGATAGAGTGGTATTCGCCAGATAGGAGATTCTCAACCAGCCCCTTTGTCTTTACTTCTAGCTTTTTCACTCGCTTTAGTACTTCTTTTACTTGCGGCATTTACGCTTCCTAGTTGTATATAAAATATGACTTAACCTATAAATTTAATTTTGGACGCAGATTTACGCAGATTTACACGGATTTGAGTTCTTCTGCAGGCACGGTCTAAAAGCTAGGGTTTTATCAACGCTGAGATCGCCGAGGCCGCAGAGTTTAACACAAAAGCGTTCCAATCCAATCCACACTTGGGTTTTCTAATGCATCTGCGTTAATCCGTGTTAATCTGTGTCAATAATTGATTTAGTTGGATATTATGCTTTCTTGAAAAGGTTTTTAAAGACCAATTGCAGATTAATAAATGACGATGAAATCCTTGGCTTATAAATCGATTTTGGTATCAGCAATTATCGGAATAGTGTTTATCTGCGGCTGTATTCAGGAACCATCAGAACCCGAAGAAGCACCATCTGGACTGGAACCAGAAAAGCTGAGTTTCGTAGAGCATTATTCCTTAGCGCCTCTGAATCACACGTTAGAAGTGTCGCCATATGATCTGCCATTGAAAACCGAAGCGATATACAATTTCGATGAATTCTATAGCAAAATCCCATTAGATGAAGATGCTCTACGCCTGCTGGAAGAGAACGGTTTTGTAGTTATACGCAACCCGTTCAATCATGAGGAGGAATCGATAACTTTACCTTATAATACCCTGAAAAGGCAAGATATACCCATATTTATCACCTCGGATTCGCTATTGCATCTTTACCATATCCAATTCGACGAAACGCTGCGACAAATAGAGGAACGAGAATTCTACGATACTATATGGACATTGAGCATGGAACTGCTAAACGAGTCAATAGTAGATTATACTAGTTATAATGGCGACTTAAAAGAGGCATCGCGAAGGAATGTCGCCTACTTCGCAGTTGGATTGAGTTTGTTAGAACCCCGTGAGGATCAATTGTGCTTAGAAGACTGGAAATGTAGTGATCCCGGTTTTGCTAGTGCGTACTTCGACCTTACGGATCTGGAGCGATTTCGTTTTGAAGTACCGGATTTTGTTAAATCAGAAGTGGAAGCGGAATTGTCGCTGATAGAGAAACACGAAAGCTTTTCGGCATCGCCTATCTTCTCTTATCAAGAGGATTACTCACAATACGTTCCACGGGGGCATTATACACGAAGCGAGAAGCTGAAGAACTACTTTAAGGCTTTTATGTGGTATGGGCGAATGAGTTACATTTTAAAGGGTGGCTGTCCCGACTGTTTAGTTTCGGACCAAGATGCGAAACTTCAGACTATGGGTGCCAGCCTCATAGCATCTGAGCTTGCAGAAAGAGAAGAACTGAAAGCTAAATGGGCTAGGATCTACACGGTAACGGCGTTCTATGTCGGTCTTTCAGACGATTTAGGCCCTTACGAGTATATAGCCGCTTTAGATTCCGTTTTCAATGGCAAATTCAAGCCGGAAGCTTTAACAGAGAAGAATATAGGCAATTTGAAGTCGAAATTGGCCGAGTACAGAGCACCAATGATATATGGTGGAACGGGCGATTGTGATGTCCCACCGCCTTTTACGCCTGAACAAGCGGATAAGTGCCTGGAAAAGACAAAGGGGTTCAGATTAATGGGGCAGCGATTCATTCCTGATTCGTATATCTTTTCAAATCTGGTAGGCGCTTACACGGGGGTCTATAGGGGAGACCGAGAGCCGAAACCGTTTAGTACTGTTATTTCCGGTGCTGGCATAGAGATAAGAGGATTTCCTCGCGGGCTTGATCTCATGGCGCTTTTAGGTTCTGAGATGGCGAGAGCGCAATTGGATAAGCTGGACGATTCCAATTATACGTCTTATGACGATGCGTATGGTAGATTAGAAAACGAATTCAATTCGTTTAACGAAACCGAATGGAACAAGAATCTTTATTGGTGCTGGCTATACACACTAAAGCCGTTATTAAAGGATTTTGGAGAGGGTTATCCGACTTTTATGCAGACCGAAGCGTGGCAGGAAAAGGAATTGAACACTGCTCTAGCGTCGTGGACTGAGCTGAGGCATGATACGATACTTTATGCCAAGCAGAGCTATACGATGAAGACAACTGCGATTCAAGTTCCGACAGAGGAGAAGCCAGTTGTCGGATATGTCGAGCCAGTACCGGAGTTTTACAATCGGCTGCTGGCTTTAACTCGGATGACTAATTCCGGTTTGGCGAGCATGAATGTTTTAGACAATGCATCAAGCAATAGATTAGGACATTTAGAAACCTTATTAGCACGATTGGTAGAACTGTCAGCGAAGGAATTGGCGAACGATGAATTGACAGAAGCGGATTACGAGTTCATAGATGACTTTGGCACGGAATTGAATGCGGTTATAAGTGAAGTGGATGATAAAGCGAAGAAGACAACGATAATTGCCGATGTGCATACCGACGGAAATACTGGTCTGGTTCTGGAAGAGGGAGTGGGCTATGTGGATTTGATAGTAGTTGCATATATTGTGCCAGAC
>JAYEJE010000319.1:0-4014 GCA_034660415.1 Methanobacteriota archaeon
TAGACGCGATGGCAAGTAAAAAAACTTGCAGCATCTGGAAAATGGATTTTAACTCCTCTATAGCACCCCCCATCGCCATTGCCGATGTGAAATCATCCAATTTGTGGTTATCGTCTATTTGCTCCTCTATTTCGTCTGCTATCTCTTCCGCTTCCCCTATATCCCTCACACGCACGAAAATGGTTGAAATATCATCGGTATCGAAAATAGTAACCGCATCCCTTTTCGTTACGTATATCTGCGCATCCACATTGGACCGGAATCCGCCTTGCTTTTCCAATACCCCAATAACCCTGAATTTGCTGCCATTTATCGTTAGTCTGTCGTTAACTCCTATTTCATAATCAAAATAATCATTGGCAGCGCTATACCCGATTTGACATGCTTTGCGGTCATTATCCCGTAATTCTCGTCCCGATGCACTTGTCCCACTGTCACCGTCTTCTTCCAGCTTCACCGTCGCTCCAAATACAGCATCCATATCTCGTGGTTCAATACCCACGATTTCCACCATAACCTTCTCGCCACGGTATTCCACGTCTTGCATCTTGCCCATCAATGCCGCAGCTTCTTTCACGCCACTTATCCGTTCTACATCTTTCAAATCGCGTTCATTAAAACTGCCAAATTCGCCAAAACTGCCTAATTCCACACTCCCGGGCGTTACCATAATAATATCCGTCATCTCGCTTAGTTGTTCCGTTATTGACTCCTGCATGCCGTAGCTAATGGACATTATTGCGACTACCGCCGCTATACCCACTGTAATGCCCAGCATCGTCAGTATAGAACGAGTTTTTCGCTCTCTTATGTTCCTATATACTAACAGAAATGCATCTTTCATTAGCCATACCTCACTGCTTCAACAGGACTCATTTTTGACGCCTTCCTCGCTGGATAGAACCCAGATAGAACTCCTACAATCAGGGCAACTGCTATTCCACCGAGCAAAACTTCGGGTTTCACAATCGCTGCGATTTCTAATCCCGATGCCGTGCTGCCTAAGAAGCTCAGGACTTTAGCTACGATGACACCTACTACACAGCCAGCTACACCGCCCACCAGACTCACAATGCTCGATTCGAGCAGGAAAAGAGTGAGCACATCGCTGCTTTTTGCGCCTATCGCTTTCATCACGCCTATCTCATGCGTACGCTCCATCACAGACATCAGCATCGTGTTCATTATGCCAATGGATGCAACAACAAGTGCAATTGCCGCTATTCCTACCAGAACGCCCTGTATGATCTTGAAAATATCCTCCATCATTTCTATCATGCTGCCCATCGTCATTGCCATGGCGAAATCATCGAGCCCATGATTATCATTTATCACTTCCTCGATCTCCTCTGCTATCCCTTCCGCTTCGTCTATCTCATAGACCCGCACTAGGATGTATTTTATCTCATCGGTTTGCAGAACCTTCTTAGAAGCACGCAACGTGAGAAAAATATGCGGGTCTACATCATTAGAATACAGCATATCCCCTTTTTCAAAAACGCCAACCACAACGAATTTATCACCATTTATTTCCAGCTTGTCGTTCACGTGTATGACCTCATCGAAGAAGTCATTGGCTACACGGTCTCCGATGACGCACCCTTTATAATCATTCTCGCGGAGCCATCGCCCTTCTTTGAGTCCGACAGGCTCCACATAGAAGCTTTCCAGCTCTTTGGTATCACCACCGATGACGAAAATGGGCGCTCTTTTGTTGCGGTACTCCACTTCTGCAGCGTCGTACGTCATTGTCGAGATGTCCTTTATACCACCTATCCGCTGTAAGTCGCTTACGTCCCTATCGGTGAAACTCCCCTTTTCTATATAGCTATGTGCACCCCTGATTTCCCCCGGCAGCACCGAAATCATATCTGCCATCCCTGTCAGTTCACCTGTTATCGCATGCTCCATACCATAGCCGACGCTCATCAAAGAGACGATAGCCGCTATACCCACTGCAATACCCAGTACAGTGAGTATCGAACGCGCCTTTCTCTCTCTTATGCTCCGGAATGCAAGCAGAAATTTGTCTTGCATTACTCAATCAAGCACCCTTCCATCCCGCATCCGCTTTGTTCTACCTGCGTGGGCTGCAATCTCCGCATCGTGCGTTACCACAATGATCGTCCTTCCCTCGCGATTCAAACCTTCTAAGATGCCCATTATCGCGTTTCCCGTTTCAGTATCCACGTTTCCCGTTGGCTCATCGCCGATGATTATTGCCGGGTCGTTAGAAAGCGAACGTGCAATAGCCACACGCTGCTGCTGCCCACCGCTCAGCTCCGAAGGTTTATGGTACATGCGGTCGCCAAGCCCAACTTTTACAAGCAGCTCCTCTGCTTTCTTCAGTCTCGCTTCTCGCCCCACACCCGCGAAGAACATGGGAAGTGCAACGTTTTCTAACGCATTTAAGGTATGGATGAGATTAAACTGCTGGAATATGAAGCCTATCTTCTCTCGTCGTATCTCTGCAAGCGCGTTTTCGCTTAGCTTACCTGTATCTGTACCATCTATGAAGACCGCACCGCTTGTGGGCGTATCCAAACAGCCGATCAGATTGAGCAGCGTGGACTTGCCCGAGCCAGAAGGCCCTATAATAGCAATGAACTCACCGTCTTTTATCTCTAAGTTCACATCCCGCAGTGCTTGTACTTCCACATCTCCCATCCTGTACGTTTTGCTTAGATTTTCGGTGTGGATCATCCCATCTACCTTCCTCGTTTTCGCTTTACCCATACCAGCCCAGCGACAACAACGATAATTACAAGTAGTGCGACTATGAGCAGATAAATCGGTAACTCCCCATCCTGCGGCTCCTTTACCTCTATGTGTACCGCGTAACCCGGGAGTTCATATCTCTTGTCCGTGTCGAGATCTCGAAATACCAATTTAAACGGTATTTCGGTATCGCCAACGCCAAAATCGTCAGTATAAAGCTCAAAAGAAGCAGAAAAGACGTCCCCAACTTCCATGTCGCCAATAAAATATTCAGAAGGTAATAGCCAGACCCCTCCGTTTCCATTGTCTACCGCCTGTATCACGGATACTGCTTTAATATCCTTTGCCATGCCATTAGCTACGTCAAACTCTATCTTCGCTATGTCTCCTTTATAAACAAATTCGGGTGCATTCACCAGGATAAGCTTCACATCTGCTATGCTCTTCACCAATACAGATGATTCAAGATCGTTATGATGTACGTTTTCGCCGTTCTTATATATAACATCAAACGAGAGGTCTATATCTCCCGCGGAAAGAGGCGTAAGCGTGATACTAACCTCGCTCTTTTCGCTCGCTCCCAAACCGCCTATGAAAATTTGTTTGGGTGTGATTTCTAACTCATCGGTTTTTGCTTTTACATACACATTTACCCCGCTCACGGGGTTAGGTCTATTATTTGCCACCACCAGCCCTATCTGCTTTGACTCACTGAGTGAAATCTCCGGATGTGCATCCATCTCAAGTAGTTCCACTTCACTACTGTCCACTTTCACACAGACAGGGAACCGCACATTTTCGCCATTTTCCACTTCTATATACACTTCCGGGTGATAAGTGCCGTCACGAGCGTACTCAGCAGCTTTTATCGGTATACTGAGTTCTATGCTCTCGCCAGGTCCTAAAGCGCCTATGTTACCGTATTCAGTGCGCTGAAAACCTTCACTTGACCATTCTATGCCACTACCCCTGCTACTCAGCCGTATTGTCTTTATTTCTGCACTGTTATCTCGTGTTGATGCCGTTGTGGTACTTTGCTGTGGTAAACCGGCTTTTCCATAGGTCATCGCGATCTCTGACGATTCGGCAGTTATAGAAGGGTTTTTTATGGTTAGTGTAATAGTACCCGTGTCACCGGGCATCAAGGCTTCGGGCTCCACAGTGTAGCTAGTAACCATGACCGCGGGGCCATCAATGGCAGATACAATGGCTGTTGCAAGCAGTATCAAAGCGGCCACCGCAAAAGTCATCGCAATTACTTTCTTCGCTCTTATCATTGTATATTACCTCCTTTTG
>JAYEJE010000320.1:0-4001 GCA_034660415.1 Methanobacteriota archaeon
GATTTCGCGAGGGGCGATAACATGTCCATATAGACCGGTGGCGTGAATAGGTTATAATATAGCTCTATCGGACCTGTGACGCAAACTCGGACTTTTAACTTTTTACCTTCCTTCTCCTTGTACTCCACTGCCAGTTCGGCTAAAGCATCCATTTCGACCATCTTCGCCTCTTCTTCTTTTATTAGCAGTGGCGCTTCTGTTCTTCCATCGTCCATGATGTGCTCGCTAAACTGAGTAATCATGTTCTGAAACTGAGGATAATTAGGGACTTCAACACCTGCGTTTATCTTCTGCCACATTGACCCTATTATTATCTCGTAGAGCACTTCTTTGTGTGGTTCCGGATTAGCAAAGGCGGATTTTATCCATTCTTTCGTTCTTCCTTCAGGCAGTGGATAACTCCCAATATCGTCAAATAAAGCCCTTTTCATTTTTCTTCGTTGTATATAATGTACAACGTCTACCTATAAATTTAATTTAGGACGCGGATTTACGCAGATTTACGCAGAAAACTATTTCCTCAAATTATCAAATTTATAAACTCGATAGAAGATTCTAATAACCTCCTCCGTCAATTCTTTATATTTAAAATCCTGATTATCTGCGTTCATCTGCGTCCGATTATCAAAAATTATTCTTTCTTGTCATTTCTACTATCCGTCTGCATATATTTATTTATCATTATATTCTTTATCTTTGCATTAGGTTAGGTTAGTGCAGAATGAAAATGCAAGAGAGTGTTACATATACAAAAGCGGGAGTTGACACAGCGAAAGTGGACATTGGATTAAAGCGGCTACTCGATCATGTGGGACGAAGCCTTACCTTTAGAACTGATATAGGTTCAGTGAAGCTAGGCATAGGGTACTTTGCGAATGTGATCGATCTTGGACAGGGGTCAGGTTTAGCGGTCGCAACAGATGGTGTGGGCACGAAAATACTCATCGCTCAAATGATGGATAAATATGATTCTGTCGGAATAGACTGCATTGCGATGAATGTTAACGACATCCTCTGTGTGGGTGCAGAACCTATCTCTCTGGTTGATTATATCGCCCTTTGTGAACCGGATCCGGAATTGCTGGAAGAAATAGGTAAAGGGCTTCTCAAGGGTGCGGAAATAGCCAATATAACTATTCCGGGTGGCGAAATAGCGATTGTAAAGGATATGGTGAAGGGCGTGCGAAAAAATCGCGAGTTTGACCTGGTAGGCACAGCGATTGGCACCGTTTCTCTTGATAAAGTAATCGTGGGGGCGAATATCGAGGAGAAAGATGTGATCATAGGTCTAAGCAGTAGTGGTATCCATAGTAATGGCTTGAGCTTAGCCCGTCATATCTTTTTGAAAACCGGTACGATTGACGAGCATTTTGATGTGTTAGAAAAAACAATCGGAGCGGAACTGTTGGAGCCAACGCACATCTATGTCCCGGAGATTATGGAAATGATAAATTCTAATTTGGATATAAAGGCATTAATGCATATCACGGGTGACGGGTTCTTAAATCTAACTAGGGTCAAATCAGAGGTGGGTTTTGTAATAGATTATCTGCCGGAAACACCGCCTATTTTTACACTATTACAAAAACGTGGCAATATCACAGATGAAGAGATGTTTAGAGTATATAACATGGGGATAGGATTTTGCGTAATATTACCGGAGCAAGAAGCAGAAGCAGCTATTGAAATCGCGGGCAGACATAAAGTGGATGCTTTTAGACTTGGCTATGTTGTTAAAGACCCCGATAAGAAAGTTATAATAAAACCTGCGAAATTATGTGGGCAAAACGGTCAATTCTATAACTATTAGGTACTTGCTCAGTATCCAGTGGTCGGTATTCTAAGCACTAATTACCACAAGAAATCTAAATTATATGCTTACAGAACCTATAACTCTTTGGTTGTCATGTCTGGAAATTCTTTTGGAAAAATATTTAAGGTGACTACCTGGGGCGAGTCACACGGGGAAGCGATAGGCGTGGTTGTGGATGGCTGCCCGTCAAAGCTTGAGCTGTCAGAAGCGGACATACAGTACGAACTGGACAGGCGAAAACCGGGCGTTAGTGCGATAACCACAGGAAGAAAGGAAGCGGATGCGGTGAAAGTATTGTCGGGCGTGTTCGAAGGGAAAACCCTGGGCACTCCTATCTCTATGCTCATCTGGAATAAGGATGCCGATTCGAGTCCTTATGAACCACTAAAAGATGTTGCAAGACCTGGTCAAGCGGATTTATCATATCAGATGAAGTATGGGATAAGGGACTATAGGGGAGGTGGAAGAGCTTCCGGACGCGAGACGGCAGCGAGAGTCGCAGCAGGAGCAATAGCAAAGAAAATCCTGGCTTTGCAGAACATGCAAATTATCGGACATGTGCTGGAAGTGGGCGGTATAACGGCAAGGGAAATGCGAGTCGAGGAAATAACAAGTAATGCCGAGCAAAATGCAGTTAGGTGTGCAGATTTAGAAGCCGCGAGCAGAATGGAAGCGCGAATAAAGGAAGTGAAGGCAGAAGGCGATAGTGTAGGCGGCATTGTAGAAGTAATTGCACTCGGAGTTCCAGCGGGTTTGGGCGAGCCGGTCTTCGATAAACTGGATGCCGAGCTTGCGAAGGCTTTGATGTGTATCGGCGCTGTGAAAGGCGTGGAGGTAGGCGCGGGATTCGATGCTGCAAGGATGAGGGGGAGCGAGATGAACGATGAATATTATATAAATGAGAGAAGTGTAAGAACAAGAACGAACCACGCAGGCGGTATTTTAGGTGGCATCTCTACTGGCGAGCCGATAATATGTAAAATGGCGGTGAAACCTACTCCTTCTATCTCTAAATCGCAAAGAAGTGTCAATATGGCGGAGCTGCAGGAGCTGGAAATATCTATTACTGGCAGGCATGACACATGTATATGCCCGCGGATAGTGCCCGTAGCAGAAGCGATGGTTGCTCTGGTGCTGGTGGACTTGATGCTAATTTCTAATTCTTCTCGTTCCAAGCACCTCTAAGAATTCATGTCAGTCGGCTTTTCTCCAGACATACACTGGGTCAATGATGCCATCAACCAAAAGGTCAAAAGGGATAACGTCCGGCCATTTCGCATCGAAAAGTTCGCTCATATAGCATGCTCCGACTATCTTTGGTTTGTACTTGGAAACATGATTTAAAGCCATCTCCGCAGATATATGAACATCCGGCATGGTAAGGCCGCCCATGAGTACAACTACCTGTGGATGTACCTCTGTTGTCTCTTCCGATACCTGCATTCCTACATCAGGAACAAATTTGATTACTTTCGCCTTTGATTCATCGAGTAACGGTACAAAAACCTGCTGTACCTGTAAATTCCGTATCTCATAACTCTTCACCATAATATATGGGACACATAGTGCGGGACGCCCATAATAGACAATCTGTGCTCCCTCTTTCAGCTCGTCTTCCATGAGCATTTCTTTGAATGGGCGCGATAATCCTTCTACTCCTTTGCGCTTATCCTTTAGTTGCAACATGATAATATATACTATTGTTACTGTATATAGATAATGGGTGAAATGAATAAATCGAAAAGCTTTTTATACTCGAAAACTTTGATAGTAACTCATATATATTAATTCCTGAGGGGTACATGAATATGAAGACCGGAAGAAAGTTTGGTGGAGGTGAGATTTGATGTTTGCGGAACTAGTCACACTTTTTGCGGTAATTGTGATGGTAATCGTGTTGTACTACCTGTTCAAAGCGGCTAAATATCTCATAGTTAACTCGATCCTTGGCTTGATCATTCTTTTTGCTGCAAATACACTCTTCGGATTGAAAATCGCATACTCCTGGCTTAACATCCTGATATGTGCGATCGGAGGCGTTATCGGTGCTGTCATCGTCATTCTTTTAAATCTATTTGGCGGTATGTTCTGAGGTCTGCGCAAAAAAGTGTATGAGTTCACATAAAAACGAGAATCTCAATGGCAAATCGGGTAAAGGACCCAAGAACCACTGCCATAAAAGTCAATA
>JAYEJE010000321.1:0-3999 GCA_034660415.1 Methanobacteriota archaeon
CTTTATCGCTGTTAAGCCTTCCATCATCACGTCATTGTGCGTCAAATATCCCTTCTCGGATGCCGCTTTTAGCATTGCATACTCGCCACTGACGCTATAAGCCGCCAGCGGAACATCAAACCTTGCACGCACTTTAGAGATAATGTCGAGATATAAAAGAGCGGGTTTCACCATTACGATGTCCGCACCCTCTTGTATGTCCAGTTCCACTTCCCTGAGCGCTTCCCGTGCATTAGCAAACGCCATCTGGTAACTGCTCCGGTCACCGAATTGGAAGCCTGAATCGGCCGCCTCGCGAAAAGGGCCGTATAAAGCCGAATTGTATTTCGCGGCATATGACATAATAGCAGTATCAGAGAAGCCCGCATCGTCTAGTTTCGCTCTTATCGCCTTTACCATACCGTCCATCATGCCAGAAGGGGCGACAATATCCGCACCCGATTGCGCTTGACTTACCGCTATCTTGCCCAGCACTTCCAGTGTTGGGTCATTGAGCACTTGCCCAGCCTCTATAAGCCCGCAATGCCCATGTGTTGTGTACTCACAAAGACATAGATCGGTAATAATAACAATGTCATCAATATCCTGCTTTATCCGTCTAACAGCGCGTTGTACCACACCTTCGTTATTGAATGCTTCACTTCCTGTCTCATCCTTACTCGCGGGTATTCCAAACAGCAGCACCGATTTTATGCCCAGCGAACGTGCTTCTGAGACCTCTTTTACTACTCCTTCTATTGGGTGTCTATACTGCCCGGGCATGGACTCAATCGGTTTTTTGGCTGCTATTCTCTCGTCAATGAACAACGGGAGAATCAGGTCGTCTACGGAAACCCTGCTTTCTGTTAATAGCTTCAAACCTCTCAAACGCCTCAGCCTAACTTTTGGGTACATATATCTATTTATCCGGGAGCTCCTAATAAAGTATAAAGAAAGTATGACTAAAAAAACCTTTCTTTTGAGCATAGATAAATGAAAATAGGTTTCCTCATCAACCCGATAGCGGGAATGGGCGGGTCTGTAGGACTAAAAGGAACGGACGGACTGGTAGAGGAAGCGCTGATAAGGGGTGCTAAACCGATAGCATTAGAACGAGCAAAGAAATGCATGGATGCGCTAAATACCGACCATTTTATTCTCACTTGCTCGGGCGAGATGGGCGAAGATGCAGTAATAAAGCAGAGCTATGAAGTGGCATACTCGTTCGATGGAATGAGCACGAGAGAAGATACAAAGAACGCATGTAAGCTATTTTTGGATAACGGGGTAGAGCTACTGCTGTTCTGTGGCGGTGATGGAACGGCAAGGAATGTGTACAGCGTAATCGGAAAAGAGATCCCGATATTAGGTATCCCTGCGGGTGTGAAGATGCACTCAGCGGTATTTGCGATAACGCCAGAGAGTGCCGCGAAATTAGTCGATTATTTTGCAAATGCCCAATCAGAATTGCGTGATGCCGAGGTAATGGATACTGATGAAGACGCATACAGGCGAAACGAGCTGCGAATGAAGGTATTTGGGTATGCACGCACACCCTATGAGCCTGTTCTGGTACAGCAGGGTAAAAGCTTGTTCCAGAGTGTGAGTGAAGAGAGAGCGAAGGATGAGATTGCAAGATTCGCATCTGAGTTCATGATTCGGGATGAGCTTTACATCTTAGGTGCCGGAACGACAATCCATAAAATCGCGGAGTTGCTTGGCTTGGGCGAGGAGAAGACGTTACTTGGTGTGGACGCAGTGAAAGAAGGAGAATTAGTCGGGAAAGATATGAACGAGCGTGACTTGATGCTGTTATTGGAGCATGAGAAGAAAGCGAAGATAATGGTTAGTCCTATTGGCGCGCAGGGGTTCGTATTTGGACGTGGTAGTCAGCAGATAAGTGCAAAAGTGATAGAAACGGTCGGTGTGGAGAATGTGATTGTGCTTGCAACGCCGCACAAACTGAGTGAAACGCCGGTTCTTATGGTTGATACGGGCAGTGATGAGCTGGACGAAAAGTTGAGTGGGTATATGAGTGTTGTTTGTGGCTATCGAGTGGCGCAGAGGAAGGAAGTGAGAAAGGGGTGAGAGGAAAAAGTGATTTTTATTTGTTTTTAGAAATTGAGGCACATAAAAGGAATGACAATGGATATAACAAAGTCAAAAACTGGCGTTTCTATTAGACTGACAGCAGAAAGATGGCTTCATATTGTTGAAAACCACGAAGATTTAGCAGGCTATTACGACATCGTGCTTAATGCAATTGAAGAGCCCGATTATATTATAAAGGGTTACAAAGAGGCGCTAATTGCATTGAACGAGATAGAGAAGGGAAAGTTTTTAGCGGGTGTGTACAAAGAAATTACTAAAGAAGATGGTTTTATAATTACCTCATATTTTACAAGCAAGATAAAACCGGAAAAGGAGGCGATAGTATGGCGAAAGAAATAGCACAGGAGGGTGTATTGAATGAGGTTTTTAAAGCAACACCGCATCTTCTGAAATTCCCAGTCGCTAAGATGTGGATAGACTATGACAAAGAAGCAGACGTACTCTATATAAGTTTTAATAGACCACAAAAAGCAACAGATTCAGAAATGCTGGAGAATGGCATTTTGCTCAGATATAAGGGCGACGAGCTTGTAGGAATTACCATTTTGGAAGCCTCAAAGAGGTGAAAATGAGTTATGCCGTACGAGAAATTCAGGAAAGAGGTAGAGAAGATACTGGAAGAGAAGGCGGAACCTGTCACATGGAACGAGATAAAAGAGAGTTCAACAACACTAAAACAGAAAGCGCCGTATCATGTATATGTGCAGAAGCTACAAGGTGACATCGGTCTGGTGCGGTTCAAACGAGGCCAGAGAACAACTTGGGCTTTACGGAAATGGTTTGAGGCAGGTAAGTTCCGGGAGCTCTTACCCAAGAAGGTTCGGCTTACAATTCTCTATTCCAAAAAGGAGCATGCAATTGCAGCAAATGAATACTGGGAACTGAAGCGGATATATCCATTGAAAAACTGGCTGAACCGATGGGATGTGATAGAAGCGGACGTGGATGACTTCTTCCCCGAAGAGGACAAAAGACCAGAGAGCATAAGGCTAAAAGAAGATGGGATGGAGTATTTACGAAGGATAGATGATGTCGAAGAGCGGGTAAGAATCGCGGAAAAGATAGCAGAGAGTGGTGAATTCATGCATACCGATGCCTGGAAAGGGAAGACGCTGGGAATGACAAAGCCTAGATTCAGGTGCTTTTACTTCTACGACGGTAAATGCCAGTTCTTTTGTGATCAGAGCGTTTGCGTGGGTCATGATATGGACGTGGAAGATGGCGGTCTAGAAATAGAGAGCGATAAGACGTATTTCATCTTGGAAGCGGTAGAACGAGAAGGTGGCGAGTATATATGGAAGAAGAGGTATGTAAATTGGTGCATGAAGTCGGTGATTTCTATCACTGATCCGAGACAGCGGAGGTTGTTTTAGGGCGAGTAGCGTGATATTTTTTTTATTGTATATAAAGTATAACTTCCTTCTCTTTAATTTAGGACACAGATTTACACTGATTTACGCAGATTCATTTTTGTTTAACCGTGTTGATTCTTATCATCTGTGTTAATCTGCGTTAATCGGTGTCCATGATTTATTTTAATAATAATAATAATAAATTTGTCATATACACAAAAAAAAGAAGAGATGGAATTAGCTATGATAAATCCTTTAAATATTAGGTAATATGAGTTGTGGAACTAAAAAGCGGATAGGAATAGCGATCGGCGTTGCATTTACCGTCCTGGTATTGCTACTTTCAGGAACAGCATCTGCGGAGCGAATAGACATTCCCGCGGATTATGACACAATACAAAGCGGGCTAGATCATGCGCGTCCTGGCGATACAATTTATGTGCATGCCGGGACATATCATGAACGGCCCCTAAAAATATTTACGCCCAACATAACGCTCATAGGTGCGGATGCTATAATAGAAGGAGATGGGCATGATGTGTGCCTGTACATAAAT
>JAYEJE010000322.1:0-3942 GCA_034660415.1 Methanobacteriota archaeon
ATTTAACCTCTCAGATGCAGTTCTATTTCCTTTCATTCTTTTCGCCTCCTCTCAATCCGGAATGCTTTTTATGTCGTATGTCTATAGGAGTTATGTAGAGGAGGTCATATGGCCTAATAGCAAATAGGTAGAAGTTATACATTATATACAAAAAGAAAATGGAAATAGAAGAACTGTTAGAGATCTCGACAGAACTAAGAGATTCTATAAGGTCTTACATTGCAGAGACCGCAGACTATGGCGAGATAATTGTGAGAAGAGCGCAGGACGTAACGAGGAAGATAGACATGTTTGCAGAGCGGGAATTAGAGCGTGAATTGGCGAGTCGCAACTACTGTGCACGGATAATATCAGAGGAATTGGGCGATCATATATACCCAAAAGGCGGCAATCCGGAATTTACACTTATCTTCGATCCTATTGACGGGTCCACAAACGCGATTCTTGGTATCCCTTTCTTCTGCTCCTCTATTGCGTATTCACCGAATGTTGACTATGTTACTTTTGATAACCTACAAGCGAGCGTTGTTGCAACCATTTACGGGAAGACATATTACGCAGAGAAAGGTAATAATGCATTTGTAGACGGTAAGAAGCTCCCACGTGACTTTAAAGGTAAGACTAAGCCTATTTTCTCCATCTATACCTACGGTGCAGAATCCATACCGGAATCACTGATACAATTCCAAAAGGGTGCAAAAAAGGTGATTTTTCGTGTGCTTGGCAGTATTGCAATCGAGATATGCCTGGTTGCAGAGGGCGTTATAGATGCAGTAATGGATGTTCGTGGCTTAATTAGCGGTTATGACATTGCAGGTGCCGCATTAATCCTGAAAGAAGCAGGCGGGATAGTTACAGATACGGGTGGTGAAAAGCTGAGAAGCGAAGTAGGGCAAATGCAAAATGTCGACCTCGTTGCTGCTCTAGAGCCGGAAATGTATAGGAAGATGTTGGATACGTTATCATCAAAAAAGACGGACATGGCATAAAAGACCTTTTAAAGGCTTTCAATTAATTCAAACCATTCGTCCCTTGTTAGTTTAGCATCGCTTATTATCTTCCTGATCAATCCCTTCCCAATATCTTCACCGGGATGAACGGTGATTAGAGTAGTTCTCCCATCGGGATGGCGCATGAATAAATGGCTCCCTTTTTGTCGAATTTGCTTAAACCCAATTTTTTCAAGCACCCTTATTACTTTTTTGGTGGGAAGTGGTTTGATTTTGTTCATTTTCAGATTACCGTACACATCATATTATAAAATGAGGGTATCACGTTTAAGGACACTAAACAGTAACTTTAATCTTCTGTATACCTACAAATTCTAAAGGTACTGCTTCTACGATTTTAGATTCTATCTCTAAATAGAGCTGTATCGCTTCATTTACCCGCTCTCTCAACTCATCTAAAGTCTTGGCTTGTGTATGGCAGCCTTCCAGTTCTGGTACAGATGCAACATAAATTCCATCTTCATCCTGCTCGATAACTATAGTGAATTCTCTCTTCATCTTAATCCCTTCTATACTATATTTTTGATAGTTATCAAATATGCGTTTTTTTCATATAAATCTTTTTACTCCAAAATTGAAACCTGAAGAGCTATAAAAGTTAATAAACAGAGGAAAGCCGAAAAATGCGGATAGCGATATTGAAGAAGGATAAGTGCCAACCGCGGAAATGCGAGTATGAATGCATAAAATACTGCCCGATGGTGCGTACAGGCGTGGAAACGATAGTCTTGGGAGACGATAGCAAGCCGATAATATCAGAGGAGTTGTGTGAGGGCTGTGGCATATGCATAAAAAAATGCCCCTTCGGTGCCATTTCTATTATCGGCTTGCCAGAAGAGCTGGAAGGTGAAGAGACTCACAGATACGGTGAAAACGGGTTCGTTCTTTATGGCATGCCTATTCCAAAAGCAGGGAAGGTAACCGGGACATTGGGTGCAAATGGGATAGGGAAGAGCACAGCAATAAGGATATTAGCGGGTTTGCAGGTCCCGAACCTTGGCAAAGTAGAATCAGAAGCGAGTTGGGATGCGATAATAAAGCGATATGCCGGGTCTGAGTTACAGAATTACTTTGATAAAGTATCAAACGGTAAAATTAAGGTCGCATATAAGCCGCAATATGTAGATGCTATACCTAAATTATTCGATGGCAAAGTTCATGAATTACTGGAGAGTACCGATGAGACGGGTGTATCAAAGCAGCTTGTGGGTGCGTTTGAGCTCGAAGAGGCGATGGACAAGGATATAAATGCGTTAAGTGGTGGCGAGTTGCAGCGAGTTGCGGTAATAGGCTGTATATCACGAGATGCTGATTTTTACTTCTTTGATGAGATAACGCCGTATCTGGATATTTATCAACGAGTGCGAGTGGCGAAAGGGATAAAGGATATTTTAAAGGATAAAGCAGTGGTTGTGGTGGAGCACGACCTCGCTATCCTCGATATGCTTGCAGATTATGTGCATCTCATATACGGTGAACCGGGCGGGTATGGCGTTGTTACAATGCCACGGAGCACAAGTAGAGGAATAAACGAATATTTAAGTGGGTTCTTGCATGCCGAGAACGTTCGGATAAGAGATAAGCCGATAGAATTCAGTGCACATCCACCGCGGGAGGCACTAAAGAATAGAGAGGTCTCCGCGGAATACGACAGATTTGATAAGCGCTATGGTGAATCGGGCTTTGTGCTGGATGTGAAACCTGGTAGTATAGAGAAGGGCGAGGTGTTGGGCATAGTAGGGCGAAACGCAATAGGTAAAAGCACGTTCGTGAGGGTATTAGCGGGTGAGACAGAGCCGACAACCGGAAAAATATCTGTTGATATTTCTGTCTCTTACAAGCCGCAGTACATAAAAGGTGAATTGGACATGACGGTAAAGGAGTTCCTATATTCGCTTAAATTGAGTGAATCCGATATTGTTGAAGTGTTAGAGCCTTTGGGAATCCCAGAGCTAGAGAGCAAGAACATAAAAGAGCTTAGCGGTGGCGAACTGCAAGATGTTGCAATTGCTGCTTCTCTTTGTCATGACGCTTCGTTATATATGCTGGATGAGCCGTCTGCACATCTTGATGTGGAGCAGAAGGTGCGGCTCATTAGAACGATAAGGCGGTATGCAGAGCGAAGGGGTGTATCTATGCTGATTGTAGATCACGACATCTATCTGATAGACCTGTTAAGCGATAGGTTGATGGTTTTCGATGGTGAACCGGGTGTGCGAGGCGAGATAAAGGGTTGCTTTGGTATGCGAGAGGGTATGAACATATTTTTGAAGGATTTGGGCGTCTCTTTCAGGCGGGATGAAAACACGCTTCGGCCTCGGATAAACAAGATAGGCTCGGCTAAGGATCGGGAACAGAAGGATAAGGGTAAGTATTATTATTTGTAATCTTTTATTATTCCCATGAACGATTGGAACAGTATATATGAAGAGCGTGGAATATTACAAAAAGAAGCATCAGAAACTGTAATCGAAGCGGTTAATTTCTTTAAACACGAACGTGTGAGAAGAGTTCTTGATTTGGGATGCGGAACAGGAAGGCATACGGCATATCTGCTCGAAGAGGGATTCCAAATTTATGGCTGCGACTCGTCAGAAGCGGCCTTACGAATCGCGATGGCGACACTACCTGCGGTTGACTTTGAAACGTGCAATATAACGTCCCTACCTTATGAAGCTGGTTTTTTCGATGCCGTTATCTGTAACCATGTCATTCAGCATGGTACGATAGCGGAAATAAAAGTAGCAATATCCGAAATACACAGGATATTAAGAAAAGGTGGAATCCTATTCTTAGTGGCCATTTCAACAAACCATCCTAAATATCTGACGGGAACGGAAATTGAACCAAACACGAGGATAAATACAGACAGTGTAGATGGAGACCTACCACACCATTTCTTTACCGAGAAAGAACTGAGAGCACTTTTTAG
>JAYEJE010000323.1:0-3926 GCA_034660415.1 Methanobacteriota archaeon
GTGGTGACAACGTCTACTTCCTTCGCTGCTTCTTCCGCACCCAACTCGGTCACGATCTCGCTCATTCTATCCGCCGTCACTACATGAACACTGCCATCCTCAATTCTTTCGTTTATCTCCTCTATGCATTTCTTCGTCTCCGCCATACGTAAATACCTATAAGAGAAACACCTTTAAATATTTGTGTATTCAAAATATTTATACTATCAAACATCTTTACCTGTGCTGCCGTTGAACGTGACGGTCAAATAATAATTTCTGCTAGAGGTCCGGAAGCAGCCGAAGAATTTGGCAATCTCGTGGTTTCTGCTATGGAAGGATAAAGGAGGTAATGGGAAAAGTGAAATTGTTTTGAGCGATATACGGAATGGAAGAGGATGAAAGAGGAGATAAATGAGGTGGACTTGAGGCCATGAGCGTAATAGTTGTGAACACTGATTTCGTTACGGGAAAGGAGATAGTAGAGATTTTAGGACTTGTAAAAGGGAATGTAATCCAGGCGAAGCATCTGGGTAAGGATATAGTGGCAGGATTCCGAACGATAGTCGGTGGTGAGATAAAGGAATACTCGGAGATGCTGAGCGAGGCACGTGAGATCGCATTGAAACGGATGACAGAGAAAGTGGAAGAGATGGATGCGGATGCAGTCGTCAATCTGCGGTTTATGACCTCTATGGTGATGAGCGGCGCAGCGGAAATACTTGCTTATGGGACTGCGGTTAAGTTAAGTTAAGTTAAGTTGAAGTGAGGTGAGGCAAGAAATATAATTTTATATTAGTTCAACATCGCTTCAACACTATGATTCTCATCAATTAATCGCCTCACGTTTTCATCTGTTCCATCAGTCACTTTTAACGCATGGATACCTTATGATTTAATAGCATTCAATAAATAAGGAGATAAAAATTGGTTAAACCAAGAACTCAGTTGTCTGATCTAAGTGTCTGTGAGCATGGGGGGGAACAAGAGGGTGCGGAAGTAATAGACTTCAGTGTAAATCTAAACCCTTACGGCCCGCCGGAATTCGTTCACGAGGTGATAAAGGGTGCAATAGAAGCGATAAAGTTATACCCTGACACCGAATGCAGCGAGTTAAGAGCGAGAATATCACAAAAATTCGGCTGTGATACGGACGAAGTATTGGTGGGTGCAGGTGTTTCTGAGCTCATCCAGCTCATAACTCTTGCGTTCATGAAAAATCGAGCGCTCATGCCGCAACACACTTATGGCGAATATGCCGTTGCGGCAAAGATGATGGGTGCGAAGATAAAGTGTATAGAAATGCCTGACCTTCGAATCAATCCCGAATTAATAATGGCGGAGATGAAACGCGATGACGTGGTATTCCTCTGCAATCCGAACAACCCAACAGGCCAGTATCTCGTCAAAAATGAGGTAGCACAGATAATAGAAGAGGCTGAGCGAATTGATGCGCTAGTAGTGCTGGATGAAGCGTATGTGGACTTTGTAAAGCATGCATTTCCTGCACATAATTTATCCATTCAGAATATGATTATTCTGCGCTCTTTAACAAAATCGTTCGCTATACCGGGTGTAAGGGTGGGATATGCGATTTCAGCGGAGGAAACGGTAAAAGCAATGGCGAAGATAAAAGTGCCGTGGAGTGTGAGTGTGTTTGCACAGGAGATAGCTGCGGCGCTAATTAGTACAGAAGGCGATACCTTTTTAGCTGGGACGATAGAGAAGGTAGAACAGAGTAAAGAGAAGATGGAGAATGCATTAGGGATGCATTCAGATGCTAATTTTCATATCATGGAGGTAGGTAATGCAAGAGAAGCGAAAAGTGAACTTTTGGGGGCTGGAATCAGGGTAAGAGATTGCAGTTCTTTTGGCTTGCCTTCTCATATACGATTCTCCATAAGGACGGATGAAGAGAATGAATTGCTGATCCACAACTTTTCTTTACAAAAGCAAAGAAATAATATACCTTACGTATAGACAATAAAAAATGAACAGCATAAGAGTCATCATATCCGGTTGGATAGAACTCTCCGGACTGCCAAAGTTCGTAACTACTATGCTCCCGTTCCTCCTGGGCGCGGTAGTAGCATGGGCTTATGGGTGTCCGATAGACTGGATTGTGCTGGTATTATCGCTGCTTGCAGTGTTCCTGATAACCGATTCATGCTTCGTACTCAATGCGTGCAGTGTATACGCGGATCTAAAGCGAAACGGTGTCGATTTCTGTCCCGTAGATGGAACAAGCACGCTTCATTCCACTGCAGTCAGCGGCCGGTTTAACGCACTCGCGAAAGGACGTATAACAGTGAAACAGGCGGCTATTGGCTCTTATCTGTGCATATTGGCCGCATTACCAATCGGCGTGCTGTTGCAGTTCTATTTCAATACAGGCGTTCTAACCTTGCCGCTCGGGCTCATCGGCATCTTCATTGCATACGCGTATTCACGAGGGCCACAGTTCTCTTACCGCGGATTGGGCGAGATAGCGCTAACCCTTGGGGTAGGCTGGTGGACAGTGTTCAGCGGTTACTATTTGCAAGCGCACCAGGTGAGCTGGCTCCCTATTGTCGTTGCGTTGCCTTGGGGTATAGACGTATTCAAGCTGAAATTAACGCGAGAAATACCTGATTTTGACAGCGATCAGGTGATAAACCGCAGGAACTTGACAATTCGTATGGGTAAAGTCACGGCTGCCAGCCTATATTTACCGTTAACGGTCGCTTCATGGCTCGCATTTATCCCTATCGTGTTCTTAGACGTACCATATGTAGGGTTCGTGCTGTTAGCTCTTCCTATGTTCTTCACTGCGAAGAGTTTGATATTAATTCAAACGTTTAAAAATAGTGTAATCAAAAATGGTGATCGATGGAAAGCCGAAGTAGGTATGCAAGCCATAATTAAAAACGCATTCACCGGTATGATATTGATTCCCGTTGCACTTATTGCTATTTTTGCTCTTAAGATGGTTGTATCGGTTTAGATACTCGTAACCACGAGATTATAACGTATGTCAACCTTTTGTTTTATTTTGTAAAATAGAAATTAAAATTTATAAAGATAGAGATTATTACTACCAACATCAAAGTAAAAATGCTGAAAATGGACATACTAATCCTACCAAAGCTGCTTCCCAGAGCGGACATCATTGGCGGACCTATCTTAATCTATCATCGAATTAAGAACCTGTCTTCGATGGGGCATAAGATAACCCTGATTGCGCCTGTGTATACGGATGAAGATCGAACGGATAAAAGTCTTGCACCCTCCTGTGAAAAGATTATCAAGATCGATTCTGTCCGGGAGCGATCAGAAGAAGAAGTAGAGGCACTTTATAAAAAATTACATAGACCGAGGAACTTCTTAACCGGGGACGGTGGTTACAATGACGGGCTAGACGAGGCATTGAAATCAGCATTAAGGGATAACCATTTTGACGCGGTTATTGCGGAATATTCAATGATGGGGCAGTACATAGAGTCAAATCGTAGCTTCATCCCCGCAGATACCATGTCTGTGATTTCGGTACATGAATGCTATACAAAAGCGTTTGAACTAAGAGCCGAAAAAGGAGAGGCTATTAGTGCGGATACAATAAGAGAGCTATTTAATTACGAGTTTAAGATGTATGACGTTGCTGATAGGATTTTATCATTAACCCGGGAGGATGCCGATATTACGATAGGCTATGCGCCAGAACTGAAGGACAAAATCAGAGTAGTGCCTCACGGAGTGGACACAGGATTTTACACGCCGCCTGAGAAGAGCTCATGGGCAAGAAACACAAAAAATATACTTTATCTTGGCAATTTCATGCATAATCCTAATGTGGATGCGGTAAATAATTTCATCAACCACTGCTGGGCGAGAATCTTGCGGGAAGTTCCGGATGCTAAGTTTTACGTAATTGGTGGTACTCCACCACAGGAACTCCTGGATTTGAGATG
>JAYEJE010000324.1:0-3883 GCA_034660415.1 Methanobacteriota archaeon
AATCCCTGCTTTTTCGATGCTCCTTTTTACTAGTTCCGTGTCACATTCAACGTCTATCCCTACAGACTCCAAGATGTCAATAGCACCACAATTGGAGCTGATGGCTCTTGCTCCATGCTTGGTCATATATACACCATCAGCCGCAGCAACGATTGCAGCAGCGGTACTGATGTTAAAGGTCTTCAATGCGTCCATACCAGTGCCGCAGTTTTCGACCAGTGGCTGAGGTACCGTTGGTGTGACTGGCACTGTATCCAGTTCATAGATGGCGTCCCAAATGCCTGCTATTTCTTCTGGTGTCTCCCCTTTGGCGGTTAGTGCAGCTAAGAAAGCACCCTGTTGCAAATCAGGCTGCTCGTTCAGGAGCACTTGACGGAACATCGCCCTCACCTCTTCGCGTGTGACATCTTCCTCCCGTATCAAGTCACTAATCTTCGTACCGAAATCTCGTATATTATTATCCATGTGGCGAAGGAAAAGGGGTATACATTTAAAGCTTACTATTCGCATTACACATGTAACGTAAATGCGGGTGACAGGATGGAACCAATAAACATAAGGCTGCCAAAAGAGAAGATACAGCGGATTGATGAAATCGCAGTAAAGAACGGTATCAAAAGGTCAGAGGTAATAAGACAGGCGTTAACAATTTATTTACAGCTTTTAGAGAATATAGGCGAATTTGTAGAGCTTAGAAGCCTAAGTATATCGCAGGAAGAGATTTTGACATCGAACTTCGGTGATCTTATTATTATGAAACTCAAGAAAGGACAGGCAATTGTGCTGGCTAATACATCCTCGGGCGGGATAGGACCCAAGCATGAAGATGAAATTAAATTGGATGGCGAAGTCTTTGGTCGGTTAATGGCGCGAACAGTCCTTATAAAAGTTTTAGCTTCGGGTGCACAGCCAATTGCTTTAATTGCGAACTTGAGTGTTGAATTTTTCCCTACAGGATCACGAATATTTCACGGGATAAGAGAAGAAGCGCTTAAAATAAAAACGATGGATGTATTAGAAGGGCATACAGAAGAGAATATCAGAACGAAACAAACCGGTATAGGTATTACTGTACTTGGAATAGGCAGTGAAAAAGGATTGAAAATGGGTAAATCATTAAAGAATGACATAATCGCTGCTGTCGGTGTGCCAAAGGTGGGGTATGAAGTGATAGACGCCATAAATGCCAATGCCCGGGACATCATAATGGTAGAAGATGTGTTAAAACTTTCAAAGATGAGTTATGTTCATGAACTCATACCTGTTGGTCATGAAGGGATAAAAGGCGGATTAAAGATGATGGAGCATATCGGCGGCTATCGGATTAAGATGGAGCGTGGAATAGAAGAAAAGATAGTTATTGAAAAATCCGCGGGACCTTCAACTGTTATTCTTCTTACATTGGAAGAAGAGAATATAGAGCGGGTAAAAAGAATAATTAAGAAACCATTTCAAGTTTGGGGTAGAATAATATGAAAACCTTCTCATTCCCTTCTCTTTACCATCACACACATATCATGCACTACTTTTATGTTGTTTTCCACACAAAAATTTATCGCCTTTTCGGATTCTGAACCAGGTTGCATCCATACTCGCGCTATTCCCAATTCCTTGCATTCCTTAACTATCCCCTCAGTTACCGCTGGCGGGAGTACGGTATCAACAACGTCTGGCATTTCGGGCAGTTCGCTCAGCGAATGATAGCATATATCACCTAAGACTTCGTCTATATTCGGGTTCACTGCGTAAACCACATAACCTGCTTCTTTCAGGTCAAGATATACCTGATGTCCATATTTCGCAGGGTTTTTCGAGACGCCAACAACGGCAAAGACGTTTTGTTTCCTTAGGAAGTCAGTTATCAAGTTTGGGTTCATTTATTTCATCTATTTCTGGTTGTATATAAAGTATGACTTCTACCTATAAATTTAATTTAGGACGCAGATTTACACGGATTTACACGGATTTAATTTCTTCTGCGTTAATCTGTGTCAATAAATATTTAATTTTAGTTGGATATTATGCTTTTTGCTATTAACGGTAGAATTACGCATATATCATATATCGCACATTATTTATCTTCGCATTCTATATCTTCCCAATTCAACGATGGTTACTGCATTCTCTAACTCTTTTACATCAAGAAAGAATCTCATGCTTTTATACCAACAGGTTTTATTTCCTCGCCTCTAACAAAAGAGGCGGTATACTCTATCACGGCAAGTATATCTTCCCGTTCTATACCATATTCGCTCTCAATTTCAGCGTAATTCATACCGCCTATTAGAGCCCCCAGAACTTCATCTACCGTTATTCTTGTTCCCTTAATAATTGGTTTTCCATGTCTTATTTTATCATCAATAACTATTCTTGCTTTAATTTTTTCCGCCATCGTTCTCACTTATAATATAATTTGGTTTTTGTTATAAACTTTTAAGCATCCTTTCCGAGTCTTTCACTTCGGGATCTAAAATCACTTTCTTGCATGCAACCGCTTTCTCTATCCACTCTTGGGCTTTCACTTTATCACCCGCAGCCAAACAGATTTCTCCTAGCAAATGCGCCGCATCTCCCTCGGGCCAGCGGTAGTTCATACTAACAGCTTTTTCGTATGCTGAACGGGCAAAGTTTTTGGCTTGCCTAGAATCATTTAGCGCTAGATATGCCTTTCCTAAAACTATCTCTGCCTCAGGCACATAGAGCTTAAAGCCTGTCCTGGCACAAATCTTCTGGACTTCTTTTGCATCACGAATAGCATCCTCATATCTTCCCAAGTCTAAGTGCAGCCTGCCGGACTCAAGCAGTGCTTCAATTTCAAGGTCTGGCATGCCAACCTTGCGAGCAATCTCAAGGGCATTTTGGAGATGAACTTCAGCCTCATTAGGTTTTCCCTTTATCCTTTCAATAGCACCCAGGCAGCGGTGACATCTTGAGATGTCATTTAGCAAGTTATTCCTTTGACAAATCTCAAGGTTTTGTTTTGCTAGTTCAAATGCTTCATCAATTCTCTTGATTGAGAGGAAGAAATCTGCATATAAAATTCCATACCCACTATAAAGCCGATAACCACTGATCTTTCCTTCAAGCTCATCTGCCTCCCTGAACTCCTTTTCTGCTTCTTCGCCTTTGCCTAATAGATGAAGAATCCAAGCAAGAAATGCTTTTGAATTCACGATATACTGATCAGTCTTTGCTTTCTCTGCTGTATCAAGTGCCGTTTTAGCACTCTCAAGTCCAGACTCAAGTTCACCAGTTCGAAATTGAAGGTCTGCTAAGTTACGATAACCAACAGAAGCATAAGCAATTTGATTCTCTTCAATATATAAATCAATTGCTGCCTTCAATGGTTCTTCTGCCTCTTCTGGCCTGCCTGTAGAAAGAAGTGCCAATCCTGCTGCATTGAGGAGCCAGCTTTGGTGGCTCTTTTCACTTACAAGGGGCATTTGTGAAAAGTCGCCTTCCGGGAAGAAGGTTCTTACGAGAGAGAGGTCGGTTTCCCAGGCACCAAGTTTATGGTAAATAAAATATTCTTCCATTCTGTATATTTTCTCCCAATGAACATCATAAAGTACCTCATCATAAAGCCTGGCGGCGCAGCCGTGATAGACCTGCTCAAATAACGGCTGCATCTCCGCTAAGGTTTCAGGTTGCTCAGGTGCATATTCGCCAAAGTACTGGTAGATGTGCTTATGGCAGAGCTTCTTGATCCCCTCGTCAAAAGTAGATTCGAAATAGCCCTTGATCAACGGGTGCGATGTGTAAGTCTTTTTCGTTTTGTCATAAGAAATTAGCCGCCAATCCACCAAACCACTAATGAGGTCTCGGAAGTCAAGCTCATGCATCCTCACCAATACCTTATTGAATTCTGTACCTTTTACTTTAT
>JAYEJE010000325.1:0-3847 GCA_034660415.1 Methanobacteriota archaeon
TCTGTAACTCTTCTGCCTTAGCTCCTGCATCTAATATCGACTCAAGCCCTTCCTTATCCCACATAGCCCTTAGCTCTTCATCTTTTATTGTCCCTTTCTTCAGCATCAACATTGTTCGCTCCTCTAATGCCTTATCTTGCGCATAACCGAATATCTGCGCGATGAACCGCCCGGTTACCGTGTCCTCTCGCTTTATCCGCCCTATCTCTGTCTCAACAAGAGTATTAGCGTACATGTATCCGACAATCTCATTTACCAGATATGACCTTGTTTCCTCATCTCCGCCCTTCTCCTTTACCAGGTGGTAATCGAGGGGGAGCTTATTTGCATAAATGGAAGCGATGGAATATGCCGCTTCTCTATCGGGCTGTGAAACTTCAATTATTTTGTCAAATCTCGATCTGAATGCAGAATCAATAAGGTGCAACCTATTTGTTGCGCCTATCACCGTGAGGTGCGGATGTAGGGCATGAAACCCATCTAAAATGTCCAGTAACTGTCCCGTAACTCTTTCGGGTGCACCCGAGGACCCGGAATACATACCCCTCTCCTGTGCTAATGCGTCTATCTCATCAAAGAAGATCACACCATAGTCATTCTCACCCTCCACTAATTTATCATTTGCCGCCTTAAACACCAGCCGCACATTCTTCTCGGACTCGCCGAGCCACATACTGAAAAGCTCGCCTGCTCCTACCTTTACAAATTCACAGTTGGGTAATGCCGATGCTAAAGCCTTTGCGCACATCGTCTTTCCACATCCCGGCGGACCATACATCAGTATCCTTCTGGCGGATTCACCATATTTCGTGTAATCATCAGGATTTACCATTGGAAGAATAATGCTCTTTATTAATTCCTGCTTTACCTCTTTTAAACCCCCAATATCATTAAAGCTCGCGCCAGGACTCTTCGTGACTTCATAGCGAGAATACTCCTTTGCTCTATAAGTCCTCCTTATATCAAACGTTCCAGGGAGAAGACCTACTTTCATACCTTCTCTTAGCTTTCCCTTATCTTCTTCGCCCAGCCGCTTATATAACCTGCCGCGGCCCTTTCCTATTGATATTTCGGCTACCCAGCCATCGTCATCTTCGTCCTTTATCAGCTCTTCTATCTCTCCAACCTCTAAATCCACCCGCCGGTCATACCCCTTTGTGATGCCTATTGTAAACCCACTGGGGTTATTTCTATCCGGGATGCGACCGATGAATACATATTCACCCTCTTGTAGCGCCTCTATCTCTTCCGCAGCAAGCGTTCCGTAGGGCAAAGCTTTTAAAGCGCCATTCAAATTCACAATTGCGCTGTCTTCGAGTTTCTCAATTACGAACCCACAGTCTAAAGGTGGTGATCTTGATTTTGAAACGAGCTTCTCTAAATCCGCTTTATACGCTTCTGTCTCTTCATATTTGCGCCTTAATCTCCGATACTCGCTCTCTAACCGCTCATACTCGTATCTTGGTATATAGTCCTCCGTCTCCATACTTATCCCCATTAAAAGATATAACTTGATTTGATAAAAAACTTCTTGTTAAACGAGAAAGCTTCACCAAAGAAATTGGTTTTTTAAAATGCTATATAATCTATCATTATATATATATTATTGACGCATGGCAATTTGTAGCAAATACATGGCTCAAATCAAAAGCGTATCGACATACATAATATAATAAGATGAAAGAAGAGAAGAGAAGGATACAACTTACTGGTGGTTCGACTTTTACTGTCTCGCTACCTATAAAATGGGCAAAGGAAGTAGGTATAAAGCAAGGTGATGAACTCTCTTTGGTTCAGCGTAGTGACAACTCGCTTATTGTAACTCCAGTGAAAGATAAGAAAGAGCAGATAAAAAGCGCTGAACTCGTTCTATCAGAACAAGAAAGCTTTGAGGGGAACTTCAGGTGTATCATCGCCCATTACCTCGTTGGATATGACATAGTAACGCTTTTGTTCCCAGACGGTTTTGGCGCGGATGAAAGGAAGCGAATAAAGGAGGAAGTGAGAAAGAGACTTATAGGTATGGAGGTCGTTGGTGAATCAGCAGGGGAAATAGTGCTCAAGAGTTTCTTGAAATACGAAGACTTTACACTACGCGATGCGATACGTAGTATGTCCAAGATAATATTGTCAATGCAAGAAGATGCGATCACTTCTCTTGATAAACGTGATCTGAACCTTGCGGCTGATGTCGTAGAGCGAGATAACGAGATAGACCGATTTTATTTGCTGATTGTGAGGCAGCTTAAGGCTGCGATGAACGATTCCGAGCTTGCGAAGAAAATAGGCGTGGGCAGACAGCGCGATAGCCTGGGTCACAGAATAATAGTGAAGAGCATGGAGCGGATTGGAGACCATGTCGAGAACATAGCAAAGAATTCTATGGTGATAACATTACCTGCGGGATTTAACTGCTTGGACGGCATAAAAGAGGTGGGTATTTCCGCTAAAAATCTGTTCATTAAGACATTAGCTTCATTATCTGATCTGGATATAGAAAAGGCAAATGAAGCGATAAATGATGCAAATATCCTGACTGATGCAGTTGAAGCGATAAATGAGCGAATCCTGGCAGAAGAATGGAGTGTCAACGACAAAATACACACCCTTTCGATCCTGGTGAGTTTAGGCAGGATGGCAAAGTATTGTGAGGATATAGCAGAAGTAACGATAAATATGGGTGTAAGTGTAGCCGGGGAATTGCGGCTTTAATCTAAGTTCGAACATTAATTTGATTTGCTAGGTCATAGGTTAAAGGACGATAAAAACAAAAAAATGAGAAAAATGAGTGAAGTTTTAAACTTCACTCCGTGACCTGTTCCGCTTCTACACTCGCACCTTCTTCCGGTTCTGGAGCCTCACCAGCAGGTGCTTCCACAGTCTCTACAACACTCTCAAGCTCAACAATTTGCAGGCCTCGTTCCGTCAACGCTTCTAGCTGTGCGTATACCTGTCTGTCGCGATAATGCTTCATAGTCGCCGCTCCCGAAGGACATACGGAATTACAGCCTCCACAGCCCTTACAAACCGCTTCATTAACCGTCATCACCTGCATCACCTCGTCAAGCTCAAGTGCACCGTACGGGCAGACCTCTGCACAAGTCCCGCACCCTATGCAAATCTCTTCGTTTATCTGCGATATTGCGGGTTCTATCTTCGCCTTCAACTGTACCAAATAAAGTAGTGAACCAGAAGCTGTCGCTTTGCCCTGTGCTATACTATCGGTTATATCTTTCGGACTCGCACAGCATCCCGCAATAAAAATACCATCGGTTGCTGTATCCACCGGTCTGAGTTTGGGATGTGCCTCCATCAAGAATCCATCAACAGATTTAGATAACTTTAGCATATTTATTATGCTATCCACACCCTTATTGGGCTTCAGGCCCATACCAAGCACGACCATGTCTGCTTCCGCCTCATACGGCTCGCCAAGCAGCGTATTCTCGGCACGTACTACCACTCGGTCACTGCCCGGTTTCTTATATACCTCACCGGGAATTCCTCTCATATACAAAACACCACTCTGCTTTACATCGCCGTAAAACTCCTCAAAGCCTTTGCCAAACGCTCTTATGTCCTGGAAAGTCACCGTTACGTTTGCATCCGGTAGTTGCTCTTTTGCTAAGTACGCCTGTTTCGCTAGGTACATACAGCATACCCTTGAGCAGTATTCATTACCAACTTGCTTATTCCTTGACCCGACACAACTTATAAAGGTAATGTCCTTCGGCTCTTTTCCGTTTAGCTCTATCTTGCCACCCGTAGGACCACCCGGAGCTAATAGCCGCTCAAACTCTAAACTCGTAATTACATTTGGATACACACCATACTTGTATTCCCCTGA
>JAYEJE010000326.1:0-3819 GCA_034660415.1 Methanobacteriota archaeon
CCTGAGATGTGTTTGCTCTTGCATACATCCATCAACTGCTCTCTCGTTCCCGGGACTGTAACGTAAGCGACATCATCTACCATTACATCCCTTACTTTTGTCCCTTCGCTTTCTTTCCCTTTCATCTCATCATTATTTTCTAAACACTATTATTTTACATCTACCTTGTATTTACCCTCATAGACTAAAAAAGATATCTCCTTGCCCTGTTCAATTCTGCCCTTCTCCAGCAAATCCGCAGGTATCTTAATTTCTGTGGTCGTGTAGTCTTCCAGATCCATAATTTGCGCTGTATCACCCAAAACAGAGAGTATCTGGCCATTTTTTCGCTCTATTACAGGCACGTAAATCTTCGCAGTAACCGGCTGAATCGCTGTTCTTTTTTGTGAATCAAAGACACCAATCCCTTCTATCCTCGCTTTTGCTGCCCCATGCTTTCCTGGCTTTGATGTTGACAGGTTCACTATCGTGCACGGTTCCTCATCTAAAATAACATATTTCCCTTCCTTTAAAGTCCTCACCTCTGTTAGCCCCTTCATATTTATGTCATAACCTCCCTTCCCCCTTCTTTCGGATATTTTCTCTTCATTTTCTCTTTTTTAAATATTATGCACACGACAAGTTTATAAATACCCGACGCATATCCTCAATTGTTAGTGGTGTCCTAAATTTCGTAACTTACCTTATTCATCAAAAATGCGTCCAATCGCCCTGACACCATTTTTCTAAACCAGTAACTTGCATATCATGACGATCTGTTCTTCCGTAAGGTGTCTGTTGTAGAATACCGTGCCTTTAGGCTCAGGGAATCTCATACCCCATGTCTTGCATTTGAACATCTGGTTGCCTTTGGCATTGAACCCTTTCTTAATGATGTTGCCAGCGTTTCTCTTTCGATTATTGGGACTAATATAGTAAATTTCATATCGCTATTGTCGTGGGCAAAGAAGGAATAACACATGGTTTGGTTAGCTTAGAGGACATTTTAGAGGAAATAGTATGGGACATACATGATGAATACGACTATAATGAGAAAAATTAAAGGCATGGGAAAATTATAAAGGATCTGATTAAAGCATGTAGCAAGCAAATTACAAACTCACTTCTTATACCTCATCTTCTTCCGCCTTTTCTTCAACTTATGCTTTCGCATCTTTGCTACCTTTCTCTTCTTTCCGCAGGGAATTTGTAATCACCACCTTTCATATCTTTTATTCATACCTTTTAATTAGATAAATATAAATGTTAGGGTGGAGATGAGATGGGTAGAATAGAACGAGCACCGAGTTGGATACTGAAATACAAGGGAAGAATAGAGCAAGGGACCGTAACGGTGGAGGCTATTTTAGAGGAGGAGAACAAGCTAAGGGCAGAGCCAATAAAGATATCATCGGTGACGAGAGCGATAAATGCGATGGGCTGCCCAATCACAGGATTACGAAGAGAGAAACAGGTTGACGTAGATAGAACGAAAGCGGACGGAGAAGCGGGGCGATCAATTGAAAAGGGATCCGAGAGAATAGTGGGCGGACCGGATTGGCTGCAGAAATACCGTGAACGGATAGAGAAAAAAGCGATAACGGTGGAAGACATTTTAGAGGAAGAAAACAAGCTAAGAGAACAGCCGATAAAACTGTCAACAGTGACGAGAGCGGTAAATACGATGGGTTATCCGATTACTGACTTGCGAAGGGGGAAGAAATCAGAACAAGGAGCAGCAGTAGGTGGCGGGGCGAAGAGCGAGGGCGAAGCGATAAAAACGAGATCTGAGCGGACAGGGAGTGGGCCAGGTTGGCTGCAGAAATACCGTGAACGGATAGAGAAGGGTAGGATAACGGTGGAGGGCATTTTAGAGGAAGAAAACAAAATAAGGAGCGAGCCGATAAAGATTTCTTCGGTGACGAGAGCGGTAAATGCAATGGGTTATCCAATTGTTGGCTTGCGAAGGGGAGTAAAAGCGGAAGCTGAAGCGAAAGCTAAAAAGTCCTTTAAACAGGGTGAAGAGCCTGGAAAGATGGAGAAAGGGCCAGGTTGGCTACAGAAATACCGTGAACGGATAGAGGATGGTATGATAACGGTGGAGGGCATATTAGAGGAAGAAAACAAAATAAGGAGCGAGCCGATAAAGATTTCTTCGGTGACGAGAGCGGTAAATGCAATGGGTTATCCAATTGTTGGCTTGCGAAGAGAGCGGAAGGGCGAAGTTAAAAAATTGGAAAAGCCAAAAAAGGCTGGCACCATAGAGCCTCAATATTTTGGTATTGACAAAATATCGGAAGAGACGGAGAAGCGATTTATATCAATCAAGAAGAGCTGGGAGAAGGAGTTAGGTAAATCCTTGAATAACGACTATTTTGTAAATGTACTCATTGCATTAGCAAAGCTCGTTGAGTATGGGAAAACACTTACGCCAGTGGTAAGCTAAGCTAAGCTAAAACAAAGTAAAGTAAATGAAGATAATGGTGGCGGAGTATGCCGTTGGTAAAGGTGGGGGCAAATTAGTAGCGGAAGGAAAAGCGATGCTAACAACGCTAAAAAATGGCTTTTGTGAGTTAGGTCATGAAGTTGTCTATCCGGAGGCCGTAACTGATTTTGGAGTGGTGGTGGATAAGCTATCAAAGGAAAGCGATGCAGGCGTCGTTATCGCCCCCGACGATATGCTATGCGAGTTTACAAAGCTCGTAGAATCGAATACTGTCAATTTGGGCTGCCCTTCGGATTCTGTTAAAATCTGTGCCGACAAGAAGCAGACAATAAAGGTATTAAGCGAGGGGGGGATACAGGTGCCGAGAATTGTGTCAAAGGAAGAGGTGGCGAGTGAGCAAAGATACGTGAAGAAGCCGAGATATGGGTGTGCATCGGAAAACGTCTTCATACAGAAGGGCAAAGATATATGCCCCACGCCAGACCATATTATAACGGAATTTATAAATGGTGAGGATATAAGCAGCAGTGTAATAATCGGTAAATCCTCTGTGCTGCCTCTGACGATAAACAAGCAATTTATAAGAGTTGATGGCGAAAGACTACGATATAGTGGGGGATTAGTGCCTTATTCAATAGAGAAAGAAGCGGAGAGCGAGATAATGCGCATGAGTGAGAGGGTGGTGACCCTGCTTCACTGCGAGGGATATGTGGGAATAGATTTGATATTGGGTGATGATGGTAGTATCCATGTGGTAGAGGTAAATCCTAGACCTACAACATCCATTGTAGGTATAGCGAAAGTATTAAATTATAACGTAGCCGATTTGATTTTAAGAGCGAAATTTGGATCTTTACCTATGCCCAATGAAGTTAAAACCGAAGGATCGTTTAGCTTTGAACTCTCTTAGAGTATTTATCATTAAATCAAAGAAACTTTAAAAACTAATGCTTTTTAGGTAGGGTGAAAAGATGCATAAAAAACGAATAATTGCAAGCATAGCGAAAGATGTTCTGGATCTTATCCTGGAAGTAAGCAAATATAATCATCCGAAAGAGTTTATCGGGCTGTTGTGCGCTGAGGATGACCTCCTAACCGACGTTTTATTCCTTCCCGGCACTATTTCATCCGATGAAAATGCAATTATACGATTGGATATGCTACCAATGGGTCTTAGCTACATAGGGTCTGTTCATAGTCATCCGCACCTGACAGTTATGAAACCGTCAGAACAAGATCTTTTTATGTTTTCTAAGACAGGAGACTGTCATATTATCTCTTTTTACCCATACGAAGAGCACTGTTGGAGATGTTATAATTCAAGGGGGGAGGGGAGAGAACTAGAGATAGTGGAGCGAGATACAAAGGAGTTAGAAGTGGGTAAAGAATGGTAC
>JAYEJE010000327.1:0-3808 GCA_034660415.1 Methanobacteriota archaeon
GCCGCTTAGTCCAGCCCAGTCAAATACTCGACCTCTTACGGGTCATGTTTAGCACGGGCCAGCCGATGCACAATCTCCACCTAGCGAATAGTCCCAGAAAAAGTTTTTCATATCGTCAAATACAAAAAACAAAATCATTTAAATAACTGGCAGTAGATATTATTCACAAATGGTGTGGTACGTAACATGGGCAGTGTAAAAGACCTATTAGTTATTGCGCAGCCGAGTAAAAACAAACCCGGAACGGCACAATTTGTGTTCTCGGACAGATACTCGGTATTTGATTGGGGAGAGATGCCGGACCTTATACAGGATAAAGGCGCTGCTATATGCATAACAACCGCATATTTCTTCGAGAAACTGGAAGAAATGGGTATACCAACCCATTACCGGGGATTGGTAGAAGAAGCCGAAATAAAGCGATTAGCGGCTTTGAATTCACCGCAATCGCGCATGGAACTAAACCTATTACGGGTCTTAAAGCCCAACATCACAGGCGATACATATGACTATTCCATGTACAAAGAGGAGCGGGCGAATATACTCATCCCACTTGAGATAATATATCGCAACTCACTGCCGGCAGGTTCAAGTGTGTTCAGGCGATTAAAAGCAGGAAGTTTGAGATTAGAAGATATTGGCTTGGACAAAATGCCATATCCGGGACAGGTTTTAGAACGACCAGTGCTGGATGTCTCGACAAAGCTGGAGGCGAGCGATAGGTACATCAACTGGAACGATGCGAAGGAACTTGCAGGTCTTAGCGAAGCCGAACTCGAAGAAATAGTGCGTATAACATTACGCATAAATGAACTCATCACTAGAGAGGCGAGAATGGCAGGACTTACAAACGAAGATGGCAAGCTAGAATTTGGATTTGATGAAGCTCGGAACCTGATACTGGTAGATACTTTGGGCACTTTGGATGAGTGTCGTTTTACGTATGACGGGCTGCCAGTGAGTAAAGAGATAGCACGGATATTTTACCGGAATACCAACTGGTATGACGCGGTCGAAGCGGCGAAAAAGGATGATAACCTCGGATGGAAAGATTTAGTAGCGATTGAACCGCCAGCGTTGGCGCCCGCACTCAGAGATGCGATCTCGATGCTTTACAAAGCCAGTTGTAACGAAATGACGCACCGGATTTGGTTTGATGATGTTCCCGCGGTAAAAGAGATAGTGGAAGAGATAAGGGTAATTTTAGAGACATGAAGTGGACGTTTTATAACCACAAGATTACGCAGATTTTCACAAGATACTTCTTTTCCTATGGAATATGCTTAATTCTCTCTCTTTTCAGGTATCGCTCGGACTTTAAGGTCCCTGGGTTCTTGTTGGAAGAAAATCTTGGCAAAATAATTTTCGTACTCCACACATTGCTGGGGAAAAAAGCGAAAACTTTATAAAGACTTAGTTCATGAACTGAACACAAACATAAGTTCATCTCATTAAAAAGTGAAAAGATTTAGGAGGTGAAAGGAAAGAAAAAATGAAAAAAATAGTTGCGATTATGATGGCAATGATAATGGTGATCTCTGTGACGGTTGTGCTTGCAGGTAGTGCCGCCGATAATGGCACGAATAAAGAACCGGTTATCATAGGATTTGAAAACACGCCTGGACCTGCGGATGAAGCGATGGTTCGTGGACATGGAGGTGATATAAAGTATTCGTACACAATAATTAACGCAATAGCGGCAAAACTGCCCGAGCCGGCAATAGAAAATATTCTGAAGACTCCAAGAGTTACATACGTGGAGATGGATGGTGAAGTGCATACTCTTGACGCGGAATTAGACAATTCTTGGGGCGTTAAGCGTATAGGTGCGGGCAATGTTCATGATGGAGGCAACAAAGGTGCTGGAGTTAAAGTCGCGATCATAGATACAGGAATTGATTATGACCATCCAGATCTGGATGCTAATTTCGGCACACTACTTGGATACGACTTTGCGAATGACGATTCAGAGCCAATGGACGACAATGGACATGGAACACATTGTGCAGGAATAGTAGCTGCGGAAGATAACGGGGAAGGCGTTGTCGGTGTCGCGCCTGGAGCGCATCTGTATGCGGTTAAAGTGTTAGATGGCAGTGGAAGTGGATACGAGAGTGATGTAATTGCCGGAATACAGTGGTCAAAGACTAACAATATGGATGTTATATCAATGAGTTTGGGTTCGGACTTTGGAAGCATATCGCTTAAAAAAGCATGTGATAATGCATACAGTTCGGGAGTCTTATTAGTAGCAGCCGCAGGAAACGATGGCTACTCATCAGGTAAAGGCAACACTGTTGATTATCCCGCCAGATACAGCTCAGTTATTGCAGTAGCAGCAACAGACAGTAATGACATTAGAGCAAGATGGTCAAGTACAGGACCTGATGTTGAACTAGCAGCTCCTGGAGTTAGCATCTATTCAACCTATCTTGGCGGCGGATATGCAACAATGAGCGGCACATCAATGGCATGCCCGCATGTTGCAGGTACAGCCGCATTAGTAATCGCTGCCGGCAAGGGTGATGTAAGACAATACCTACAAGATACCGCTGATGATCTGGGTGCAGCAGGAAAAGATAACCTGTATGGATACGGTCTGGTAGATGCAGACGAAGCCGTTCCGCCAGCGCCTAACGACCCACCGGTGGCGAATGCAGGTGGCTCATACCCAGGCACGGAAGATGTCGCTATTACTTTTGATGGATCAGATTCCTACGACTTGAATGGTGACTCGCTGACATATGCATGGGACTTCGGAGATGGCTCAACAGGTACCAGTGTAACTACAACGCATACATATACCGCTGGTGGAATTTATACCGTCACTTTGGTTGTAAACGATGGCAAAGCGGACTCTGAACCGTCCACTACAACTGCGGATATAACGGAAGTCAATGATCCACCGGTAGCGGATGCAGGCTCAGACCAAAATGTTGTTGTGGACGAGGTTGTAACCTTCGATGGTTCAGGATCCTATGACCTTGACGGCACCATAACTGATTATGTTTGGGAATTTGGTGACGGGACCGACGGAACTACTGGTATGACAACGCCCCACACTTATGTAACGGCAGGGAAGTATACCGCTAATCTCACAGTCACCGACAATGGCACATTAACGGGCAACGATACAGCGATAGTCACAGTAACTGAAGTACCTGCCTATACCATGCACGTAGCAAGCATTGTGATGTCAACAGATAGTAAAACGCGAGGTAGAAACACATTTGTATGGGCTGTAGCAACGGTAACCATTGTTGATGAGTCTAAGAATCCTGTTGATGGTGCAACGGTATCCGGTTATTGGAGCGATGCGACAAGTGATAGCGATTCCGGAGTAACAGATGCCAATGGACAGATATCGTTAAAGTCCGATTCGGTGAAGACTCCTCCAAGTGGAACGACATTCACTTTCACGGTGGATGACGTTGCAAAGACTGACAGGACCTATGATTCATCGGCAAACATAGAGACAGACGATAGCATAACAGTGTAAAATATTAAAAGGAGGTTTTCCTCCTTTACTTATTTTTTAATTTTTTGAGAGAACAAAACCACGGTTTAAAAAGTTTGATTTGATAATTCAACCGACCAGTATACCCTACACTGAAGAAATTAAATCCGTGTAAATCCGTGTAAATCTGTGTCGGAAATGTGTTATTATATTATTTTATTTTGGGGTCATTATTTATGGTGTGTCGTACTTAACCGAACACATATGAAGCCACATTGTATTGTTTGTTATAAACAAACTTTATATATCCTCAAAACATAATGTAGAAAGAGAGAAGAGGTGCAGAAATGG